>CAZCGD010000038.1:0-2608 GCA_964498105.1 uncultured Streptomycetaceae bacterium | reverse complement strand
GGAAGACGCTCCACTGGGCGTGCGCGCAGCGTACCGCGTCGGGAGCCCCACCGTTATCCGGGTCTACACTCGCGGTTTCCGGGTTGCCAGGACCGATTAACCTAGAAAAAGCGATTAGCCGCCGATGAACGCCGATAAAATACAAGGCAGACTTTAGCCGCGGATTAACGCAGGTAATCGCGGATTCAAAAATCGCAAGACACGAATCACGACTCACGACTTTTGGATCAAGATACAGCCATGACGAGTGAGCGCGGCAGGGAACTCGGCTTCACCACCGCGCACGACGCGCCGATTCCCTACCTGCAGCGGATTCGGGATTACTACCAGGCGCTGGGCTATGGCGCGCCGTATGAGTGGGCACACTACTCCGAAGTGCCGTTCCGGCCGTTGGACAAGCCGCTCTCCAGGAGCCGGGTCACCCTCATCACCACGGCGGCTCCCTATCAGCCGGACAAGGGCGATCAGGGTCCGGGTGCGCCCTACAATGCGGCGGCCAAGTTCTATACCGTCTACTCGGGCGACACGGCGCGGGACCACGACCTGCGTATTTCTCACGTCGCCATCGACCGCCAGCACACGACGGCGGAGGACCCCGCCGCCTACTTCCCGCTGGCCGGGCTGCGCCAGAGGGCGGCCTCCGGCCGCATCGGGTCCGTTGCCGCGCGCTTTCACGGCGCGCCGACCAATCGCAGCCATCGGGCGACGCTCGAAGTCGATTGTCCGGAAATCGTCGCCCGCTGCAAGGCCGACGGCGTCGACGCAGCGATCCTGGTCCCGAATTGCCCCGTCTGCCACCAGACCGTCAGCCTCGCCGCGCGCATGCTGGAGGAGAACGGCATCGCCACCGTGGTCATGGGCTGCGCGAAAGACATCGTCGAGCACGTCGGCGTGCCGCGCTTTCTCTTCTCCGATTTCCCGCTCGGCAACGCGGCAGGCCGGCCGCGGGATCCCGGATCGCAGGCCTTCACCCTCGACCTGGCCCTGAGTGTTCTCGAAACCGCACCGGCGCCACGGACCACCGTGCAATCTCCGCTCACCTGGAATGCCAGCCCCGACTGGAAGCTCGACTACAGCAACATCGATCGCCTCACGCCCGAGGAAATCAGGCGCCGCCGCGCTGAATTCGACAAAGGAAAGACTCAGGCGAAGAGTGCGCGCGAGGCCGCGGGCAGCTGAAGACAAGGCAAGAGGCGAAAGGATGGAAAAGGAAGCAAAACCCTGTCAGATAGGGTTCTTTCTGCATACTGCCAACTTGCCTACTGTGTTGTAGTCGCGGCTTGATCTGACAGCGAGTGTCCGCTTCCGACCCTTACCGGTCATAGCCCGTTCCGGAAAGCGGACATTCCCAGTGTTACTCGATCATCCTGGTGGCGCTTATCAGAAGTGACTGCGGGATCGTGAGCCCGAGCGCCTTGGCGGTCTTCAGGTTGATGACCAATTCAAATCTCGTCGGCTGCTCGACCGGCAAGTCGGCAGGCTTGGCGCCTTTGAAGATCTTGTCTACGTAGGCAGCAGCGTACCGGTAACCGTCGGCAATATTCTGCCCGTAACTCATCAGGCCTCCGGCCTCCGCATACACGGGCGGTTGGGCTATCGACGGCAGCCGGTGTTGGACAGCGAGTAGAGCGATTTTCTGAGCTTGCAGGATGAGGAACGGATCCCCGGCAACGATGACGCCATCAGCGCGTTTCTGCTTCATCATGACGAAGCCGCGCTCGATCTCCTCTAGGGTGCGTGCCTCGACAGAAAACACCTGCACGCCTACTATTTTTAGCGTGGCAGCCTGGATACTCTTCAAAATTGCGGAGTGGGTCGAGCTGCCAGGATTGCCAAGAACTACAACGCGGGACAACCTGGGTGCCATCGTCCTCAGCAACTCCAATAGTTTGGCGCTGACGTCCAAGTTGACGTTGGAAAGCCCGGTGATGTTGCCCCCGGGGCGCGCTAGGCTCGCGACAAAGCCGCTGCCGACAGGATCTCCCGTAGTTGGAAAGACGATTGGAATGGTTGAGGTTGCCTTTTGCGCCGCACGGATTGCGGGCGATGGCGATGCCACTATGACGTCCACTTTGAGCCGCACCAATTCCGCCGCGAGGGCGGGCAGGCGCTCGTATTCCCCGTCCGAAAAGCGCCACTCGATGATCAGATTCTTGCCCTCGACATAACCGTGTTCGCCCATCCCCTGTAGGAATGCACGGTCATAAGGGGGATTTAAGCGCGACTGCGGCGAGAGATAGCCGATGCGCCAGACCTTGGCCGGCGCTTGCGCGAAAGACGCGAACGGCGCTGCGAGTGCACCTGCGCCAAGTGCAACCATCAATTTGCGGCGATTGTTCATGCACCTCTCCAGTCAGCTGCCCATTATGCTCGCTTACGCCAAGGGCGGCAGAGAGGCGTGTCAGTGCCAGTGGGGGCTACTGGCGACGGACAGCTTTTGGCCGGTAAGCGAACTGCCGTCGATAGGCGGTTCCGACCGAGGCTGTGTAAAAACTCACCGCCGGAACGATTTGGGGGGTCTTCCCACCATCACCCGGTGCCAAAGAATGTAGTATGGCTCATACTCGCAAGCTGATTTTTTGGGTACCGCCGTCGTTCCGAGTTTTCA
>CAZCGD010000037.1:0-5360 GCA_964498105.1 uncultured Streptomycetaceae bacterium | reverse complement strand
CCGTTTTCGGATCCCATGGCCGACGGTCCCGTGATCCAGCGCTCGAGTGAGCGGGCACTGAAACACGGCGTATCGCTGCGGAGCGTGCTGGGAATGCTCGCCGAATTCCGCGGGACCGACCGCAAGACCCCTGTGGTCCTGTTCGGCTATGCCAACCCGATCGAGGCGCTGGGCATTGAGCGCTTCGCCGATGCGGCGCGGGCCGCGGATGCCGACGGCGTGCTGGTGGTCGATTACCCGCCGGAGGAGGCGCGGCCGCTGGTCCAGGCGCTCGACGCGCGCGGCCTCGACACGATATTTCTGCTGTCGCCGACGACCAGCGATGAGCGGCTGGCGCAGGTTGCCCTGCTCGGACGCGGCTATCTCTATTACGTTTCGCTGCGGGGAGTGACCGGAGCGGCGCATATCGATTTCGCCGACGTTGCCAGGCGGGTCCGGCACGTGCGGGGATTCACGCGGCTGCCAGTGGGCGTCGGTTTCGGCATCCGCGATGCGGCGACCGCCAAGGCGATCGCTGCACTATCCGATGCAGTGGTGATCGGCAGCGCTTTGGTTCAGGAAATCGAGAAAACGCCACGAGACAAGGTTACGGCGGAGGTGATCCGCTTTCTTGCGCCCATCCGTGAAGCGCTGGACGAGTTGTCGCCGGTCAAGGCATGAGTAAAGGCTGCCGACACGTTGTGGTTCAGGCAACCGCGGTGCTGGCGGAGGCAGCCTTATGAGCTGGCTCCAGAAACTGCTGCCGCCGAAGATCAAGCGCGACAGCAACAGCCCGAAGAAGGTGGTGCCAGAGGGCTTGTGGAGCAAGTGCGAGTCGTGCGAAGCGGTGCTCTACCGCGCCGATCTCGAAAAGAACCTGCACGTCTGTCCCAAATGCGCGCATCACAACCGCATCTCTGCCCGCGAACGGCTCGACTGTCTGCTTGACCTCGAGGGGCGCTACGAGATTGGCGCGGAGGTGACGCCGGTCGACAGCCTAAAATTCAAGGACAGCCGGCGCTACACCGAACGGCTGGAAGAGGCGCGTAACGATACCTCGGAGGAGGACGCGCTGGTGGTGATGCAGGGTTCAATCAAGACCATTCCGGTGGTGGCAGCCGCCTTCGAGTTCGGTTTTCTCGGCGGCTCCATGGGCTCGGTGGTGGGCGAACGCTTCATCCGCGGCGTGCAGGTGTGCCTTGAGCAGCGGCTGCCCTACATCTGCATCACCGCGAGCGGCGGGGCGCGCATGCAGGAGGGTTTGCTCTCGCTCATGCAGATGGCCAAGACCTGCGCCGCCTTGACCCAGCTCGCGCACGACCGGCTGCCGTTCGTCACGGTGTTGACTGATCCCACGATGGGCGGGGTGTCGGCGAGCTTCGCCATGATCGGCGACGTGGTGATCGCGGAGCCCGGCGCGCTCATCGGCTTCGCCGGGCCGCGAGTGATAGAGCAGACGGTGCGCGAGACGTTGCCGGAAGGCTTCCAGCGCCCCGAGTTCCTGTTGCAGCACGGTGCGATCGACATGATCGTCGACCGCCGGGAGATGCGGGACAAGCTTGCCGGCATTCTCACGATGCTGCTCAAGTTGCCTGCGGCAACTTGAGCGTTCCAAGTTCCAGGTTCCAGGTTCCAAGTTCAAAGTTTCGGGTCTTGGGTTTTGAACCTTAAACCTTAAACCTTGAACTTTGAACCTTGAACTTTGAACCTGAAACGCTAGCCGAATGGCTAGCGTACATCGAGCGCCAGCATCCGCAGACAATCGCGCTCGGGCTCGAGCGCGTGGAGAAGGTGCGACAGGCGCTCGGGCTCAAGCCCGCCTTCCCGGTGATCACCGTCGGCGGCACCAATGGCAAGGGTTCGGTGTGCGCGATGCTGGAGGCGATCCTGCACCAGGCCGGCTATCGCGTCGGCTGCTACACCTCGCCGCACCTGCTGCGCTACAACGAGCGCGTGCGCATCGCGCGCTCGGAAGCGCGCGATGAGGACCTGGCGCGGGGATTCGCCGCAGTCGAGCGCGCTAGAGGGGATGTTCCGCTCACGTACTTCGAGTATGGGACTCTGGCCGGGGTATGGCTGTTTGCCGAGCGCCGCGTCGACGTTGCCGTGCTGGAGGTCGGGCTCGGCGGCCGTCTCGACGCGGTCAACGCCTTCGACGCCGACTGCGCGGTGGTCACTACCGTGGACATAGACCACGTGGACTTTCTCGGTGCCGACCGGGAGTCGATCGGCCGGGAGAAAGCCGGCATATTCCGCGCCGGCCGGCCGGCAGTTTGTGGCGACGCCCGGCCACCCGCCAGCCTCATGAAGCACGTGGCGGAAATCGGGGCCTCGTTGCTGCTGATCGAACGCGACTTCGGCGCCACGTCCATGGCTGGCCAGTGGCAGTACTGGGGGCCGGCCGGGCGGCGCAACGCGCTGCCGCATCCCGCACTGCGCGGCCCCTGCCAGCTCGCCAATGCGGCGGCGGCTGTCACCGCGCTGGAATGCATGCGTGAGCGGCTGCCGGTCGCTGTGAACGATATCCGCGTGGGGCTGCTGCAGGTTGAGAATCCCGGCCGCTTCCAGGTGCTGCCGGGGCTGCCGGCAACGATCCTCGACGTGGCGCACAACCCGCAGGCGGCGCAAGCGCTTGCCGCCGGGCTCGCTGCCTTGGGGGGAAAGGGGCGCACGCTGGCCGTATTCGCCATGCTGAAGGACAAGGACATCGCCGGTGTCGTCGCCGCGGTGAAGGCCCAGGTGGCGCACTGGTTCATCGCAAGTCTGAGCGGGCCGCGGGGGGCCAGCGTCACCGGACTCGGGCCGGTTTTTGCTGCGGCTTCCATCAGCGCCGTGACACAGTGCGCGGACGTCGCGGCTGCTTACGCGCAAGCCTGTGATATTGCGACGGAAAATGATAGAATTGTGGTGTTCGGTTCGTTTTACACCGTGGCCGCGGTGATGCAAGTGCGAGAACGCCAACGAACGTCGCCGGCCAGGGGCGGCGTTCAGGGAAATCGAGGGCCTTAGAGACGGTAACGAATTGAGGGGATACTCCCCTCATACTCCCCTACATCAGGGGCCGTTTCAATCATTTTGAAACGGCTACTTGGGAGCGATGCCAATGGCCGATAGCGCGGCGGAATAGATGGCGCGAGCGATCAGCGACGAGGAACTTCAGCTCAAACGACGAGCAAGGCGGCGCCTGATTGGCGCTATCGTGCTGGTGACCATCATCATTGTCGTGTTGCCCATGGTGCTTGATTCGGAGCCGAAGCCGGTGAGCCGCGATATTGCCGTCAGGATTCCTTCCCCTGACGCGGGAACATACACGTCCAAAGTAGTGCCGCTGCCAGCGTCCAAGGCCGGCACGGGCGCGTCGAAGGCGGTGGAGAGCAACGCGGCCGCCAAGCCCGTGGAGCAGCAGAAATCGGCCGCCGTACCCCCGGTCCCGCCGTTGCCTGAGCCCGTCAAGGCGGCCCCCAGGGAAACCGCGAAGGAGGCACCGAAGCCGGCGAAAGCCGCTCCCGCCAAGGCGTCCAAGCCTGCCGCCAAGCCCGCGGGAGGACAGTTTGCGGTGCAGGTGATCGCGCTTGCCGACGCGGAGAAGGCGAAACAGATGCAGGCGAAGATCACCGCCGCCGGGATCAAGGCCTATACGGAGATCGTCAAGACCGCCAAGGGCGACGTCACGCGGGTGCGAGCCGGTCCGTTCGCCACGCGCGAGGCCGCGGAAAAGGCGCGAGAGCAACTGAAGGCGATCGGGATGAACGGCAACGTCACCACGCGATGACACTCCTCGACATCATCGTGCTTGCCATCATCGGCATCTCGATTCTGCTCGGCGTGATCAAGGGCCTGGTGCGCGAGGTACTGTCCCTGGCCGCCTGGGTGATGGCTTTTCTCGCTGCGAATCTCGCCGCGCCGGAAGCTGCGCAACTGCTGCCGCAAGGCATGGCGAGCGAGGAAATACGGCTGCTGGCGGGCTTCGCGGTCGTGTTCGTGCTGGTGTTGATCGGATTGAGCGTGCTTGCGATGATGGCTTCCAAGCTGGTTAAGATCGCCGGTCTCGGCATGGCGGACCGCGTGCTGGGTGGCGTTTTCGGCCTGTTGTGGGGCGCGCTGGTAGTGACGATCCTGGTGCTGCTGGCGGGGCTCACCTCGCTGCCACGCCAGCCGGTGTGGCGCACTGCGTTCCTCGGCCCCACGCTCGAAGCCACCGCCGGTTATGTCAAGACGTGGCTGCCGGCGGAACTGTCGAAACGCATCAAGTATTAGGGGCATTCAAGCGCGATGTGCGGAATAGTCGGAGTCGTCGCCAGGACCCAGGTCAACCAGCTGCTGTATGACGGGCTGCTGGTGCTGCAGCACCGCGGCCAGGACGCGGCGGGCATCGTCACCGCCGAAGGCGCCAATTTCCGCAGTCACAAGGGCCCGGGCATGGTGCGCGACGTATTCCGCACGCGCAACATGCGCGCTCTGGTCGGCCAATCCGGCATCGGCCATACGCGCTACCCCACGGCAGGGTCCGCCTGGTCGACCGCCGAGGCGCAACCGTTCTACGTGAATTCCCCGTTTGGCATCGTGCTTGGCCACAACGGCAATCTCACCAACACCGAGCAGTTGAAGGTCGAGCTGTTCCGGCAGGACATGCGGCACGTCAACACCAACTCCGACTCGGAAGTGCTGCTGAACGTGCTGGCGCACGAGCTCCAGGAAAACGCCACCAACTACAAGCTCGACCCGGCGACGATATTCGCGGCGGTTGCGGGCGTCTACCGCCGCTGCCGCGGCGCCTACGCGGTGGTGGCGATGATCGCGGGCTACGGATTGCTGGCGTTTCGCGATCCCTACGGCATTCGGCCGCTCATATTCGGGCGCGCCGAAACCGGGCAGGGCTACGACTACATGGTCGCCTCCGAGAGCGTCGCGCTGGACTCGCTGGGCTTTGAGGTAGTGCGGGACGTGGGCCCCGGCGAGGCGATCTTCATCGACCAGGACGGCACTTTCTACAACCGGCAGTGCGTCCCGAGCGCCACGCTCAACCCGTGCATCTTCGAATTCGTTTACCTGGCGCGCCCGGACTCGGTCATCGACGGCATCTCCGTTTACGAGACCCGGTTGCGGATGGGCGAGAGTCTCGCGGAAAAGATCAAGCGCCAGTACCGCCACCTCGACATCGACGTGGTGATCCCGATCCCGGACTCGAGCCGGCCGTCCGCGATGGAGCTGTCGAAGCATCTGAACCTCCCGTATCGCGAGGGCTTCATCAAGAACCGCTACATCGGCCGCACCTTCATCATGCCGGGGCAGGGGATGCGCCGGAAGTCCGTGCGCCAGAAGCTCAACTCGATCTCGATGGAGTTCCGCGGGAAGAACGTGCTGCTGGTGGACGACTCCGT
>CAZCGD010000036.1:0-9103 GCA_964498105.1 uncultured Streptomycetaceae bacterium | reverse complement strand
TCGCCGCCGACCACCGCGGTGATCGCCGGGCCGGCTCCCTTGTACGGCACGTGCACCATGCCGGTCCCGGCGCGCGCGTCGAACAGCGCAGTCGCGAGGTGGATGGTGTTGCCGACGCCGGGCGACGCATACGACACCCGGCTGCCGGGCTTGCGCGCCATCTCGATCAACTCTTTCACGCTCTTCACCGGCACCGACGGGGTGACGGTCAGGATGTGCGCGTCCGAGCCGCAGACCTGCGTGACCGGAATGAAATCCCTGACCGCGTCGAAGGGCAGCTTCTTGTAGATGCTCGGGTTGACCGCGAACGAGCCGGACGTGTGCAGCAGCGTGTGGCCGTCCGGCGCCGCCCGCGCCACCACCTCGGCGCCGAGTATGCCGTTGGCGCCGGGACGGTTGTCCACCACGAACTGCTGTCCCATCACGGTAGAAAGGTGCTGGGCGATGACGCGGGCGGTGGTGTCGGGCCCGCCCGCGCCAAACCCGACCACCACGCGCACCGGGCGCGATGGATAGTTCTGGCCGTAAGCGGGAGCCGCGGCCAGACCGAGGCAAAAGGCAAAAGGCAAAAGGCAAAAGGGCAAATGCCGGAAAAACTTTGCTGGTTGTCTCGTTTCGTTCACCGATCTTCCTTTAATCAGCATGCATCCTGATTATTGCAGCGATTTTCATCTTTTTTTACCTTTTTCCTTTTGCCTTTTTCCTTTTGCCTTTTTCCTTTTGCCTTTTGCCTTTTGCCTTTTGCCTCAGTGTGCCGTCCACCCGCCATCCACCGACAGTATGGCGCCGGTGATGGACGCGGCGTCGTCGCTCGCGAGGTAACGCGCCAGTGACGCGACCTGCCCCACGGTGACGAACTGCTTGGTGGACTGCGCGGCGAGCAGCACGTCCTTCACCACCTGCTCCTCGGTGATGCCGCGCGCCCTCGCCGTGTCCGGAATCTGCTTCTCGACCAGCGGCGTCAGCACGTAACCGGGACAGATTGCGTTGACGGTGATGCCCTGCTCGGCCACCTCCAGCGCGACGGACTTGGTGAGCCCGGCGACGCCGTGCTTGGCGGCGACGTAGGCCGACTTGTAGGGCGAGGCTACCAGCGCGTGCGCAGAGGCAATGTTGATGACGCGGCCCCACTTGCGTTGCTTCATGCCCGGCAGTGCAAGGCGGATGGTGTGGAACGACGCCACCAGGTTGATGGCGATGATCGCGTTCCACCGTTCCACCGGAAACTCATCTATCGGAGCGACATGCTGGATGCCGGCGTTGTTGACGAGAACGTCGACCGTCCCGAACTCGCCGATCGCCTTCTTCATCATGGCCTCGATCGTGTCGGGCCGGGTCATATCGGCGGGGTCGTGGCGCACCTCGACCCGGTGGTCGCGAGCAAGGCGCGCGCGCAACGCCTCGATGTCGTCGGCGCGTCCCAGCCCGTTCAGCACGATATTGGCGCCCGCCGCCGCGAACATCTCGGCGATACCCAGCCCGATGCCGCTGGTGGACCCGGTCACCAGTGCGGTCTTGCCTTTCAGCATGTCGCGCTCCGCCATTGAATACAGAAGATACGCCAGACTTCAGGCGCTGTTGGCGCGCGCCAGGCGCGCTTTGAGATAGGCCTTCTCCCCGCCCATCTCGACCATCTCACGGAACAGCGCCGGCAGCGGCGTGCACGGCAGCGTCCTGCCGTTCGCCAGGTTGCGCACCTGCCATCGGTCGGTATCGATCTCGAGCTGCTCGCCGGTGTTCACCAGCCCGACGATGCCGGGGCAGACCACCGGCCACAGGCCGCTGCTCACGCAATTACTGAAGAACAGACTACCGTACGATTCGGCGACGATGGCAGGGATACCGAGCCCGCGGATCGAATGCTGCGCCGGCGTGGACGAGCCGCAGCCAAAGTTCTTGCCCGCGACGAGGATGTCGCCCGGTTTCGCTTTCGACGCGAAAGCCGGGTCCAGTCCCTCCATGCAGTGCTTCGACTGCTCCTCGAACGGCAGGTGGTTGTACTGCTGCTTGCGGATCAACCCGGTGTTGATGTCGTCCTGCGGAAACTTCCAGACTTTGCCACTTATCTTCATGCGCAAATGCTCGCTAAGTTCAAATCAGCCACGGAAACACACGGAAGCACACGGACGAAAACGATACCAACCAAAAAACAGAATCATCATCTCATGCCTGTTCTCACATTGATTCTGATTGACCGGATCCGCTGGTTGTTCTTGTGTCCGTGTGCTTCCGTGTGGTTCCGTGGCCATAGGAGTTTTACAAGTACTTCAGCGGGCTCGCGATGCGGCCCTCGATCGCCGATGCGGCGACGGTCGCAGGCGACGCCAGGTATATCTGCCCGCCGGTTCCCATGCGCCCCTCGAAGTTGCGGGTGATCGAGGTGATGGCGACCTCGCCCTCGCCCAGGATCCCGCCGTGCAGGCCCGGGCACGCGCCGCAGTTGGCGTTGGTGACGATGGCGTTCGCCTCGTGCAGCACGCTGATGTAGCCCAACTTCGTCGCCTCCTTCAGCACTTCGCGCGAGCCGGGTGTCACGATGAAGCGCACGTCTGGATGCACCTGCCGCCCTTTCATTATCCGCGCCGCGATCTCCAGATCCTCCACGCGGCCGCTGGCGCAGGAGCCGAGATAGGCCTGGTCGATGCGCGTGCCCGCGACCGCCGCGACCGGTTTCACGTCGTCCGGCGCGTGCGGCACCGCGATCTGCGGCGCGATGGCGGATATGTCGATCTCGTGCACGCTGTCGTAGGCGTAGTCCTGGTCCGTTTCGTATACCTTGTACGTCCTGCTGGTCCGCTTCTTCACCCAGTCGAGGGTGGTGGCGTCGGGCTGCATATAGGCCGCGACGGCGCCCAGCTCGATGCCCATGTTGCACAGCGTGAAGCGCATGTCCATGCTGAGCCCGTCCACGAACGGCCCGGCGAACTCGACCGCGTTGCCGTACGCGCCGCGCTGCCCGAGCCGGCCGTTGACGTAGAGCGCGACGTCGCGCCCCAGCACGCCCTTCCCCATCCTGCCGGTGATCCGCACCAGCGTCACCTTCGGCACCTCGATCCAGTAGCGGCCGATGGCAAAGAGCGTCAGCCGCCCGCCGCCGAGCGAAGTGGCGTAGCAGCCGACCGCGCCCATGGTCGCGCCGTGCGAATCCACCGCGATTGCCATCGAACCCGGCACCACGATGCCCTGCTCCACCATCACCAGGTGCGAGACGCCCATGCCGCCGTCAAAGATCGTGATGCCAAACGATTTGTAGAAATCCCGCCACGCCTTCTGCGACGCCGCGAAGGCGGGAGTGGGCGCCGGTGACGCGTGGTCGGCGTTGGCGAAGATGCGGTCGCGCAACGGCAGTTCCTTGATTCCCAGCTCGGCGAGGTCGGCGGCGAGCCGCCTCGCTTCCCCCGCGTTGACGCCGACGATTGCGGAGTAGGCGTCGGGCTCGACTTCGATGTACTCGCCGGGCTTTACCGCCGCGCGCCGCGGCCGCGCCTTGTCGGCTAGTATCTTGTGCAACGCATGCATGCCCCCGCTCATGAAGCGTGCCCCGTGACCGGTGACTGGTGACCCGTAGTGCTGGCTTTCATGTCTTCCCCCTTGTTTGCCTTCCGACTTTCGCCTTTCGCCTTCAGGTCACTCCGGCTTGAGGCCGGCATCCTTCACCACTTTCGCCCACTTGGCCTCGTCGGCGCGGATGTAGTCCGCGAACTCCTCGGGCGAGCCGCTCGCCACCGTATCGGAGCCGTCGGCGACGAAACGCTTCCTGACTTCGGGATCCCTCAGCGCGCGCCCCACGTCGCCGTGCAGCCTGGCGATGATATCGCGCGGCGTGCCTGCGGGCGCGAGAACCCCGAACCATTGGGTCGCGTCGTAACCCGGCACCCCCTCCTCCGCGATCGTCGGGATGTCCGGCACGCTGCTGAAGCGCTGAGCGGTGGTGACGCCGTACGCGCGCAGCCGCCCGTTCCTGACATGCGGCAAGGCGCTCAACACGCTTGCCATCATGATCGGCACCTGTCCTCCGAGTACATCCGTCAGCCCGGCGTTTCCGCTCTTGTAGGGCACGTAAGTAATCTTCAATCCCGTCATGCTGAGCAGGAGTTCCATGCACATGTGCGGATTGCCGCCGTAGCCGCCGGAAGCGTAGTCGAGCGTGCCGGGGCGCGCTTTCGCAAACGCGATGAGTTGCTTCAGCGTCTTCACCGGCAGCGAGGTATGCGAAACCAGCATCTGGGGGTTGGAGGCGACCAGGGTAATCGGCGCGAAGCCCCTGATCACGTCCATGCGCGGGTTCCTGCGCATCGAGGGCAGGATGGCTATCGTGCTGTTGGCCATGACCAGGGTGTAGCCGTCGGGCGGCGACTTCGCAGCCACCTCCAGGCCGATCATCGTGGCCGCTCCCGGCCGGTTATCGATCACCACCTGCTGGCCGAGGAATTCGGAGAGCCGGGGCGCGAGGATGCGCGCCGAGGCGTCGGTTCCGCCGCCGGGCGACGACGGCACGACGAGCCGCACCGGCCGCGCAGGATAAGCCTGTGCCTGCGCGAACTGCGCCATCGGCAGCAACGCCGCGGCCGCCAGAAATGCCCGTACGGTCTTGTTCATCCCCCCTCACCCACTGTGAATGGCCAATGCTGGAATTCTAAACCCGCGCGGCCCCTGCCTATCTGCTAACCGGGTCGGACCAGTGCAACGCCCTGATTCGGTAAAGCAAGAAAGTCAAATAAGGTCGGCGGAAAAGCTTAGGCGCAGGTTTTTGGGGGCGATATCGACGCTCTAAGGGAACGGAGTCACGTCCCGCGCCAGCCGCGCAGCGCTTATACGAGTACTTTGGGCACCGAAAACAACGCTCTAAGGCTGCAATACGCTACGTTTTAGACGGAAAATCTTTCAACCGCATGAACTTGGCGTGGTCCGACCCGAGAATAATCAGTACACGGACAAGAGCACGACCCGATCAATGTCGCTGTAATCTCTCAAGAATTTCCGTGTGTTTCCGTGTGTTTCCGTGGTTAAAACTGTTCTTGAGATGACTTCCAGTCACTTCGGGTCTTTCCATTCGCCGCGCTCTTCCAGGACTTTCCTCAACGTCTTCAACCCCTGCACCGTGCTCGGCACGCCGCCGTACGCCGCCGCCTGAAAGATCACTTCCGCGATCTCCCGCCGGGTCGCTCCGACGTTCAACGCCGCGTGGCAATGTATATGCAGCTCTTCCTGGAAATTCCTGACCGTCAGCGCCGCGATCGCGCACAGCTCGCGCTGCTTCTGCGACAGCAGCTCCCGCGCGTACAGGCGGCCGGTGAAAAACAGCGAAAACTGCCGCGCCAGTTCCGGATCGAACTGGCGCCACACCTGGTAGGCGCTGACTCCGCCCTTGCGCGGGCCAAACAGCTTCTCGGCCGTCTTCCGGGTGAGATCGCGCAACGCCTTCTCGTTCATGGTTCACCTCCGCCTGTGGTGCATGCCGCGGGTATTCGTCATTCCAGGCGCTCTCATGGCGTCATCGAAACCTTGATGGCGTGCTCGATGCGGCGCCGCGACACATCGAGCGCGCGCCGGAAGTCCGCGAGCGGCAGGTTGTGCGTGACGATGGAAGCCATTTGACAGGGCATCGGCCCGGCACGCGGCTACAGGTTGAGGGTGTTGGGGGCGAAGATTTCATCCAGGGCCAGCTGGCGCGAGGTGAGGCCCTGTTCGTGGCAGTACCGCGCCATCGCTTCCAGCGTCGTCCGGTTGTGCTTCAGGCCGTACGGAAAAGGATCCGCCGCGAGCCCCGCCCGCCCCTCCAGCGGCAGCATGCCCAGGCGGAAGAACGGATCGAGCAGCTCCCGCGTCCTTCCCAGCACCTGCTCCTTGGCCTCCAGGAAGGCGTGGACCAGGTTGAGCGCCACCCAGCCGTGCTTCTCAAACACCGTACGCCGCAACGCAATGCAGTGATTGATGGGATAGAGACCGGTCTTGCGATAGAGACGCAGGCTTTCCGCCACCGGGTCCGGAAACAACGGACGAACGCCGCCGGACCGTTGCAGCTCCGGCCGGCTGCGGTCGAGCAGCGTGGTGGTCGGAATCAGGATGCACGCCGCGTCGATCTCTCCCGCCAGCAGCATCGCGATGATGCTCTTGTCCGGCGGCACCCGTTGCACGCTGACTGAAGAGGGCGGCCGGTAGCCGAAAGCCGCGCCGATGTTGCGCTCCTCGGGGCGCTCCTCATGCCAGCGGAGATCCTCTGCTGCAACGCCGAACTCGTCCCGAAAAATCCCGCGCATCCACACGGCGCCCGTCATCATGTATTCCGGCACCCCTATCTGTCGGCCCTTCAACTGCGTCGGGTGCGAGAACTGCGAGTCGGCACGCACCATGATGCGCGTGTGCCAGAACAGGCGCTGGGGGAAGATCGGCAGCGCTACCCAGGGCGACGACCCCCGATCCGCCAGGATGAACAGCGAAGGCAGCGACATCTGGGCAATGTCAAACTCGGCGAACCGCAGTTGCCGCCAGATCAACTCGCCCGAAGCGACGTCCGAAGTGAGGAGCTCAATGCCCTGCGGCACCACGCCACCGTGATGGATCGGCTCCGTGATCTGATTGACTTCCAGCGCAATGCTGAGTCGCAGCTTGGACATCGGTCGCTCCGGCATTCAATCCAATCGCGTCACTTGGGGAATTCCGAGACCACGCGAACCGGCGTCCCATCCTTGCGCGTGATCGGGCGCGTGACACTCAGGTTATAACCCGAGGTCGGTATGAAGTTCATGTGGCGCTGATCCCCGCCGGCGACCAGCAGCACTATGTCCTCGGGGCGCGGCACGATCGGCACCATGCAGTCATCCTTGGCCGGGTCGACGGACGGGTGGAACGGCGACATATCCCAGCCGCCACGGTCGCGGAGCAGGCGGACCGGCTGCCTGGCGTTTTCGTACAGAAAGACCTGGACGTCGCGCTTCGACCATCCCAAATCCGCCATCCAGCGCGCGGTTTCCGACGGTATCACCAGCAACTGCTCGCTCTTCAGGCCGGAGCGGTATACCGCGTTGCCGCCGAGGTGCGCCATGGTCGAGGCCGCGGAGCCGAGATACATTTCCGGCGTCTTGCTTTTCTGGTCGTTGATGTTGTGCGGGGCCTCCGCGCAGATCACCGTCACCGCGCTCGTTTCCGGCGCGAAGCCGCGCTCGACATGCAGCGGCGTCCACGGGCTTCCCTCTTCGTCCTCGCCCATGCAATAGGAATACTTGCCGGGGTGCCCGTGGGTGGCCATGTCGGTGACGCCGGGCTTGTTGCCGCCGACGTTGATCATGATCAGCCGCAACGCGCGGCCCATCGTCGCGTTCGCGCGCCAGCCATGCCCGAGCACGTTGTGGCGGCAATTGACGTCCAGTTCCTTGCGGACCGGGCCGTTCACGATCAGCAGGTGCGCGCCGGGGTGCGTCGTGGTCTGGCGGCCGTACAGGTTGTAATCCGGCTGCACCATCGCCTCGACGGCGGCGATCAGCACCGGAAGGTACTCGGGCCGGCAACCCGCCATCACCGCATTGATGGCGATATGCTCGACCGTCGCGGCGCCGTTGCGGGGCGGGATCATGCCGACCACGTCGCTGCGCGCGCGGTCGGTGTAGCGCAGCATGGCATCTACAGCGGACGGCGTTGGTGGCTGGACCGGCAAACCGTCGGTCCAGCCCTTTTCATAACACGCGTCGAAAAACTCGAAAATCGACTCAAGCGTATCCTCCACTTCGAATCGGCGGGGACCCGGCGGCCTGGGGTCGTTCATCACTGTTCCTCGCGCGTCGCTGCGTTCCGGTCCCGCCGGATCATTGTCCCCGGACCAGCGCGGCCCGGACCTCTGCCCGGACTGCCTGCACCTTCCGGCGCAATTCCTCTTCCGGACGCGATGCGATGGGATGAGGAATGATGATCAGGGGCAGTGCCGGCAGTCCCTGCATCCGGCACAACCCGCGCGCGTAGTTCGAGAACGCGTGGGTGATGAACGTCGCGGTGGGAATTCCTCTCCGCTCGAGAGCCATGGTGTCGTGGACACTCCACGACGAACAAGACCCTCAGTCGCCTACAGCAGTGACGACCGCGCCGCAAGCCGCAACCTGCTCCATCATGTCGGGCTCCGCCCCGCTGACGGAAGGTTTGCGGAAATAACGGAAAACCGCGGCCGGGTACTCCGCTTGCAGCACGTGCTTCACCTCGCTCAGCAGTATTTCCACGAGGTCCTTGGTATTGTCCAGCAGCGCGATGACCTTGCCGTTGAGCGACGCATGCCGCGGCGCCAGCGCGTCCTGGCGCTGGTGGGCGTCGGCAACGGGGTCGTACACCCAGACCGTCCTGCTTTTCACTTCACTGGTGGTCATCCTGTCCTCCCGGCTTCGACGTGATCGAGTATGCCCTGCGCTGGCGCAGCCATATTCACGCTTGCCTCCAGGGTCACGAACATCATAGCACTGGCCAACGATCGGCCGGAGATTCGACCAGAGGCGTTAACCAGCGGGAGTCAGCGCGCCGAACAAAAGAACAAAAGAGAACAAAAGGGGCCAGGCTCAAGCTTTCGTAAGTCGAGCTTGGCCCCATTACTGCTTTACTGGCCAGCCCAATCGCCTCACCCATCGTCCCTGATCATTCGGCTGCCCCGCTCCGCAATCATCACCGTCGGGGTGTTGGTGTTGCCGGACGTGATCGTCGGCATGATCGAGGCGTCGATCACGCGCAGGCGCTCGATGCCGCGCACGCGCAGCCGTGTGTCCACCACCGCCGCCGGGTCGTTCTCGCGACCCATCCGGCAGGTGCCGACGGGGTGAAAGATGGTGGTGCCGATGTTGCCCGCGGCCTGGAGAAGCTCCGCGTCGGACTGGAACGCCGGGCCCGGCACGAATTCTTCGGGCTCGTACGGCTTCAACGCCTGTGATCCGGTGACGATGCGGCGCGTCAGGCGCATGGCGTCGACCGCGACTTTCCGGTCCTCGGGCGTGGACAGGTAGTTGCACTGGATCGCCGGGTAGGCGCGAGGGTCGGGCGACGTGATGCGCACATGGCCGCGCGAGGTTGGCCGCAGGTTGCACGCGCTTGCGGTAATCGCGGGAAAGCGGTGCGGCGGTTCGCCGAAGCG
>CAZCGD010000035.1:0-5447 GCA_964498105.1 uncultured Streptomycetaceae bacterium | reverse complement strand
GAGGTCGCGGTAAGCGCGGAAAACCGCGGGCTTGCGCACCATGGTAAGCCAGCTGTTGGGCGGGTAGCCCTTGGTCCGCTGCCAGCGCTCCATGATGTCGGCGACCTGGGCGAACTGCTCCGGCGTTGCGGGGGAGACGCGAGCCATGATCAAAGAACATCAAATGCCATCAGCTTGCCACCTTGAGGTGCTTGATCTCCGCGGTTCCGCCCTGTGCCTCGTCGAGCAGACGGAAGATGTCGGACGCTTCCTTCGCGATCGCGTCAGCGATGTCCCTGAGCATCTTCATCCCTTTGTCCACGGTGGCATGCTCGGGGCTGCCGTACCAGCCGGTCGGGGCGATGGTCTTGATGTCGCGCAGCACCGGCTGGTAGCTGCGGGTGCGGCGCAACCTGTCCCACTTGCGGCCGTGGGAGTGATCGGACGAGTACTCGATGCGGTCGAGATGCACCAGGTCGGGCCGGTAGGCGAGCACCGCCAGCGCCTCGATTTCGCCGCCGTGGGTGAGGCCGCCGCAATCGTGGCCGTAGAGCTCGGCGGCGACGTAGCACGCCTGCACCACGATGACGCTCATGCCTATGTCGCGGTGCAGCTTCTCGGAAGCGAGGGCAAGCGAAGGAATGTTGCCCTCGTGCCAATTGAGGATCAGCAGGCGCTTCGCGCCATGCTGCGCCGTTGATTCGCAGGTTTCCACCACCACGCGCTGGTAGGTCTCGGGCGTGAGCGTGATGGTGCCCTCGAACGGCATGTGCATGGGCGTCACGCCCAGCGGGCCGCCCGGCAGCACCAGGCCGTCCATGCGTTCGGCCACGGCGTGCCCGAGCACGTTGGCGGCATAAATATCGGTGCCGGCGGGGAGGTGCGGCCCGTGCTGCTCGACGCTGCCCGCGGGCAGGATTACCAGCGGATTTTTTCTGAGCTGGGCGGCGATCTCGGGTTGCGTGAGATCGATGAAATAGCGACTTGGCAGCAAGTTGAACACCTGTATAAATTAGCCGCCGATAAACGCCGATAAACGCCGATTACAAATAAGAGACAGGTTTTTGCTATCCATTGGATCTTCGCTCTTATCTGCGTCCATCTGCGTTCATCGGCGGCTGAAATGCTTTTCTAGACGGCGCGCGCCTGGCCGCCGATCCTCGCGCGCGTCTCCGCCATCACGTCGGCGATGCGCACGCACTGGCCCTTGCGCTCGATCGACCGGAGTGCCGCGTAGACCACCGCGACCGCGACGTTGCCGTTATGCGCGGTGAGTTCGTTCGGCTTGCCGCTCGCGCAGCTCGCCGCGAACATCTCGAGCTCGGCCCGGAACATGTCGCTCTCGGGCAGGGCGATGGCCTCGCGCTTCGCCCAGCCGTCCTTGCCGCGCTGGATGTAAAGAACCGAATTTTCGTGCAGCCGGTGCGGGGTGTCCCAGGTGCCGAAGTCGATCTCGTAGTGCATGAGTCCTTTCGAGCCAAATACGCGCACCGCGAAGATACCGGGGGAGGTCCAGCACGAGCCGACGTAGCCCAATTTGCCGTCGGCGAACTTGATCGTCGTCATCGACTGGTCGTCCACTTCCGCGCCGACCGGCGAGAGCTTGGAGGCCATCGAGGACACTTCCGCGATCTCGCCGCCCAGCAGGTGCAGCACGTCGAACTGGTGGATCGCGAGCTGGGACAGCGGCCCCCCCGGAGCGCGGTCCTTGTACCAGCGCCAGGTCTGGGGCGTGAGTTCGAGCGCCCGCTCGTTGGAGAAGTTCGCCTCGATGAACGCGACGCGACCCAGTTCGCCGCGGTCTATCCGTTCCTTGATGATGCGGATGCCGGCCATCAGCCGCGCGCTGTGCCCGACGGTGACGGTGACGCCATATTGCTTCTCGAGCGCGGCGATCTTCAGGCCGTCTTCGAGCGTCTGCGCGATCGGCTTCTCGGTATAGACATGCTTGCCGGCTCTCGCGACCTGCTCCGCCAGCGGCAGGTGCTGCTCATTGGGTACCGTCAGGATCACGCCCTTGATCTCCGGATTGGAGAGCATGGACTTCATGTCCGGCGCCGCCGGCACGCCCGTTTCCTTCTCGAACGCGGCGCGCTTTTCTTCGGAACGGCTGAAACCGGAGACGATCCGGAGCTTGTCCGACTGCTTCGAGGCGCGCGTCAGCACCCTGGCCCAGCGGCCGAGTCCGACGATGCCGACTTTGACGGGTGGATCAATCATGAACTACCTGATTTCCTGATGAGGACGTCATTCTACAACGCGCGGGTGTAGTGTGGACCCGGCGTATTTCGTTGACGAAGAGAAGCAGTGACGTAGTGACGGTTTAAGTCAGGATCCGGCGACGGTGCCATCAACTGCCTGTTTGCCCGTCACTGCGTCACTTCATCACTCCACTTTGAGATCGGCGAGCTTGATCGCCTGGCCGAAGCGCCGGGTTTCCTCGTGGATCAGCTTGAGGAACTCCGCACCGGTGCTCGTCAGCGGTTCACCACCCTGCGCCTCCATCAGCTTCTTCGTGGCCGGGTCGTTGACTGTCCGCGTGAGCGCTCTGTGAATTTTTTCGAGAATGGACCCTGGCGTTCTCTTCGGCGCCATCAGGCCCGACCAGCCGGTCGAGACGTAGCCGGGAATGCCGGACTCGGCGATCGTCGGCAGCTCCGGCGTGATGGGGGAGCGCTTTTCCCCTCCGGTCGCAAGAGCGCGCAGACGCCCGCCCCGAACATGCCCCATAACGGCCGGGCCCGGCGCAATGGTGAAATGCGACTCGTTGGAGATTACCGCGATCAGCGAGGCGCCCCCCTTGTACGGGACGTGCAGCACGTCGATTCCCGCCATGTGCGTGAAGAGGACTCCCGCAAGATGGCTCTGGAATCCGGAGCCGGCGTTGGCCATGCGCAGCTTGCCGGGATTGGCCCTGGCATTTGCGACGATGTCCTGCACGCTCTTGAAAGGCAGCCCCGGGTTGATCACCATGATGTTCTGGGTGATGGCGAACAGGGAAATCGGCGCGAAGTCATTGGTCGGGTGATAGGCAAGCTTCCGGTAGATCTGCGGCGCGATGACCTGCATGCCGGTGGAACTGATGAGCAGGGTGTGACCGTCGGGCACCGCCTGCGAGGCGATCTCTGCGCCGATCGTGCCGCCCGCGCCGGCGCGATTGTCGGAAACGATCTGTTGACCCAGTTCCGCTCCCAGCTTTCCGGCCATTATCCGCGAGAGCGTGTCGACAGAGGTCCCGGTCGTGTTGGCGATGATCAGGCGCACCGGGCGACTCGGATAATTTGCCGCGGGATCAGCCCCCGCGGCAAATAAAGGATACAGGACGAATGCCACGGCCACCACCATGGCGTTGGCTCTGAACGGCGATACCGGCATGGCAATTTTCACAGCGATACTCCTTGGACTTCATTGAGTCGGCGGGTGATCCAGGGCATCAGCACTTTCTCTGCGATCGCCGGACTCGGCCACTGCGGCGAGCGACCCATGTGCCCGCCCGCCGGGTTGACCCAGCTTTCCTTGGCGTCGCCGTGCTCCAGCAGCAGGTACAGATCGGCGATCGGAATTTGCGAATCCCTGGCGCCGTTCACGAGCAGCATGGGCGCGGACGGCCGGTCGAGCAGCCCGAGATCCAGCAACGAGAACGCGCGCGCTTTCGCCAGCAGGTCGTCGAGCCCGCTCGCGCCGTGCATCGCGCACTTGGCTTCGAGATAGTCGTAGAGGTACTCGCCGGTAGCGAGCGACGTTTTCAACCATTGGGGCTTAAAGTAATGGTGTATCGGCCCGCCGTGCACGACCGCTCCGCGCAACCGGGCGCGCTCGGTTACGGCAAGCTTGGCCGCCCAGTAGCCGCTCCAGCTGCGGCCCTGCACAAGGACGCGGCTGGCATCCACGTCCGGCCGTTGCGCGAGGTAATCGAGCGCGGCCGAGAAGATGCGGTCGCTGTGGATCTCGGCGGCGGTGTGCGGCGAATCCCCGGTTCCGGGCAGGTCGATCGCGAACAGGCCGAGGCCCAGCTTCAGGTAGCCGTCGCTATGAGCCGCAACGTCTTCCTTGCGGGAATCGAGGCCCGCGATGCCGAAGACGAGGGGGGCAGGGCGCGCGCCCGCCGGCAGGCGCAGATAGGCGATGATGTCCTTGCCCTCGAACGGGATGCGGACTGTCTCGATGGGCGGATCGAGCAATCGCGCATAGGCGCGGAAAGCCTCCAGCGCGCGCTGCCGCGCGTGCCGTTTCGCCGGCGTGTTCTCGGTCGGCCAGCGCGCGAAATGAAACAGGCGCCACGCCCGCCAGCAGGCATTGGCTGCGGCGGAGCGGTCTTGCCTCGCCAGCGACTCAGCGTGTTGCCAGTGCGTGTCGGCAACGGCGCTGAACGCGGTTGCCCATTGCTCGCGGTCAAGGCTGGTAATGCGGGCGAGGGCGGTCCTGGCATCTTCCGGAGCGATGCCGCCCAGCGGCGGCATGCCGCCGTCCGCGCGCCGCTGCACTTCCTGCTTCAGCTGGCCGAGATCCCGTCCGCCGCCAGGAACCAGCAGCCCGAGGGATTCATTCGAGCTGTGTCGTACAGTCATTTCGAAAACAACAAGGGCGGCCTCAGCCGCCCCTGACAGTCAGTGGCCAGTCGAATCACGATTCACGATTCACGAATCACGCATTCGGCGGGAGTCAATTGGCCGTCAGGCCGACCGCTTTCACCAGCCTGGCGTTGCTCACCATCGAGTCCTGCACCACCTTGCGGAATTCCACCGGCCCCCTGATGACGATTTCCGTGGCCTGAAAGCCGAACTGCTTCCTGACGTCGGGTAGCTCCATCGTCTTCACCACTGCCACCCGCAGCTTGTCGTTAATCGCTTTGGGCGTGCCCTTCGGCAGGTAGAAACCCTGCCACCCGCTGTAGTCGAAGCCGGGCAAGGTGTCGGCGATCGGAGGAATGTTGGCGAGCAACGGCGTCGGCTTGGGCAGGCTGTGGCCGATTGCGCGCATCCGTCCGGCGCTGACGTGGGACATTGCCGCCGGCGCGGGTATCAGAGTCCATTGGGACTCGCCCCCCACCACTGCGGCTGCCGACGGCCCACCACCCTTGTACGGAACGTGCAGCGATTCGATCCCGGCCGCCTGCTGGAAGAACATCCCGGACAGGTGGCTTTGCGACCCAGCGCCCGCGGAAGCCATGTTGAACGGTTTCTTCCCGGATTTGGCGTAGTCGATCAGTTCCCTGGTCGACTTGATTGGCAGCGACGGATTGACCACCAGCACGTTCGGCGTTTCCGCGTATTGAAGGACGTAGTCGTAATCCGTCGCCGGATCGAAGGTCGGAACCTTCTGCAGGAGCCTGGCAATGGTCGAGGCCGCCGTGGTTGCGCTGATCAGCGTGTAGCCAACAGGGGCCGCTTGTTTAGTAATTTCCATCGCAATGACGCCGCCTGCGCCGGCGCGGTTGTCCAATACGACCTGCTGCCCGATCACTTCGG
>CAZCGD010000034.1:0-2327 GCA_964498105.1 uncultured Streptomycetaceae bacterium | reverse complement strand
CGGCGCCCCGGGCACGCACATCGACAGCGATGTGCACGAGGTGCTGGAGATCGAAGGCAAGCCATAGAGCTTCGGATCTTCATGCGGCCAAGTTCTGACCGCGGCATCCTGCATTAACCATTAACCCGGTTGCATCCTTCTACAAATTGTTCCGAGCACGCACATTGACCGCAACCCTTTGACTGCGCTAATCTTTCGCCTTCGTCCAGCAGCCTGTCGGACTTGGTTGTCCAACAGGCTGCTAAACGCAAAACTGCCCGATAATTTAGAAATGAAACTGAAGCAATTCAGTCCGGCAAACTCCTAAGCCCATGTCCAAGGCGCCAAAGTCCCAGCCACCGGAATCTCTCGAAGCGGCATTGGCCGAACTCGAGAAAATCGTCTCCAGCATGGAGGACGGTCAACTGCCGCTCGAACGCTCGCTCGCGGCCTACAAGCGCGGCGCGGAGCTGCTCAAGTACTGCCAGTTCGCCCTGCAGGATGCGCAGCAGCAGGTCAAGGTGCTGGAAGACGGCATCCTGCGGAACTTCAAGAGTGACGGCGGCAACGACAGCAATTGATTTTGCGGTCTGGTCGCACGCCCACCTGCAACGCGTTGAGGCGACGCTGCAGCGCGTGCTGCCGGCAGCGGATATCGCGCCGCAGCGCCTGCACCAGGCAATGCGCTACGCCGTGCTGGAAGGGGGCAAGCGCGTGCGGCCGCTGCTCGCCTTCGCCGCGGGCGAGCTGGCGAACGCGGACCCTGAGCGCGTCGCGCTGGCGGGCGCCGCGGTGGAGCTGATCCACGCCTACTCTTTGGTGCACGACGATCTGCCGTGCATGGATGACGACGTGCTCCGCCGCGGCAAGCCGACCTGCCACGTCGAGTTCGACGAGCCGACGGCGCTGCTGGTGGGCGACGCGCTGCAAAGCCTCGCTTTCCAGGTGCTGGGCGACTACCGCCTGGCCGACGACGCGAAGACGCAGCTCGAGATGGTTAAGCTGCTCGCCGCGGCCGCCGGCTCGCGCGGCATGGCGGGCGGCCAGGCGATAGACCTCGAGTCCGTCGGCAAGATCCTGACCGTGCTCGAGCTCGAGTTCATGCACATCCACAAGACCGGCGCGATCATCCGCGCTTCCGCGTTGCTCGGCGCGCGCTGCGGCAGCGGGCTGGGGAAGCAGGAATTCGGCCAGCTCGACCTGTTCGCGAAGCTGATCGGCCTCGCGTTCCAGGTGGTGGATGATGTGCTCGATGCCGAGGCCTCCACCGCCACGCTGGGCAAGACCGCCGGCAAGGACGCCAAGGACGGGAAGCCGACTTACGTCAGTGCGATCGGCGTCGCGCGCGCGCGGGAGCTGGCGCAGGAGCTGCGACAGAATGCCCTCAACGCGCTCGCGGGTTTCGGGGAGCGGGCATTGCGGCTGCGGCAGATCGCCGATTTCATCGTGTTGCGGAAGTTCTGACAGCAGTGTTGAGTGTTTAGTGTTGAATGTTGAGTGAAAAGAGCGGAGTCTATCCACATGCCGGAGAATGTTCTTCACTCAACACTCAACACTCAAAACTCAACACTGGGTATTTCGGTGTACGAGCTGCTCAAATCAGTGAACTACCCGCGCGAGCTGCGCGCCCTCGACGAGCGGCAGCTGAAGCAGCTCGCCAACGAATTACGCGCGTTCCTGCTCGACTCCGTGAGCCAGACCGGCGGCCATCTCTCGTCCAACCTGGGCACGGTCGAGCTCACGATCGCGCTGCATTACGTGTTCGACACGCCGCACGACCGCATCGTGTGGGACGTCGGCCACCAGACCTACGGCCACAAGGTGCTCACCGGCCGCCGCGAAGGCATGGACCGGCTGCGCATGTGGGGCGGCCTCTCCGGTTTCCCGCGCCGCGAGGAGAGCGAATACGACACCTTCGGCACCGCGCATTCCAGCACTTCTATCAGTTCCGCGTTCGGCATGGCGGTCGCCTCCAGGCTGGCCGGCGTGAAGCGCCACGTGGTGGCGGTGATCGGCGACGGCGCGATGACCGCCGGCATGGTGTTCGAGGCGCTCAACAATGCAGGTGATTCGGAGGCCGACCTGCTGGTGATCCTCAACGACAACGAGATGTCCATCTCGCCGCCGGTCGGTGCGTTGAACAAGTACCTCGCCAAGCTGATGTCCGGCCGTTTCTACTCCGCGGCCAAGCGCGCCAGCGAGAAGGTGCTGGGCGAGATTGCCAAGCGCGCCGAGGAGCACGTGAAGGGGATGGTGACGCCCAGCACGCTGTTCGAGGAGCTCGGTTTCAACTACATCGGCCCGATCGACGGCCACGACCTTGACGCGCTGATTCCCACGCTGCGCAA
>CAZCGD010000033.1:0-4143 GCA_964498105.1 uncultured Streptomycetaceae bacterium | reverse complement strand
CACCGAGTTCGCGGACCAGCGCGCGGCCTACGACGCGCTGCCGGGCGCCATGAAGAAAAAGCTGCAGGGACTGGTGGCGGAGCATTCGATCGCCACCTCGCGCAAGAAGAGCGGGTTCGAGGATTTCAACGCCGACGAGGGCCGGCGGCTGCCGCCCGTGCCCCAGGTGCTGGTGCGGACCATCCCGGAAAGCGGCAGGAAGTCGCTGTACCTGGCGTCCCACATCGGGCGAATATTCGAATTGCCGGAGGCCGAAGGGAACGCCCTGGTGGAAGAACTCATCGCGCATACGACGCAGCGGCAGTTCGTCCACACCCACCGCTGGCGCCCGCGCGATCTCGTCATGTGGGACAACCGCTGCACCATGCACCGCGGCACCGACTACGACGACCTGCGCTGGGTCCGCGACATGCGCCGCACCACGGTCAGCGACATCGCCAACACCTGCGAGCAGGAAGGGGTGGCGGTTCCCGCCTGAGGGTCATGGCCATTAACGGCACGACGCGCATCTACGCGGGAGCGGGGCATTGGGTATCGAGCGCCGGCGAGCGCGCGACCGGCGGGCTCTTCCGGCGCTATGCCGGCGACGGGGAGTGGCAGCCGCTTGCCGCCGGTCTTCCGGAAAAAGTCGAGGCGCGCGCGTTTCTCGTGCATCCGCTCGAGCCCGATGTGCTGTACGCGGGCACGCAGGATGGCCCTTATCGCACGACCGACGGTGGCGCGCGGTGGGAGCGCCTCGGCTTCCCCGATCGCGGCGCAGTAGTGTGGTCGCTGGCGTTTCATCCCGCGCGGCCGCGGGTGATGTACGCGGGCGTGGCGCCGGCCGGGATCTATCGCAGCGAGAATGGCGGCGATACCTGGGTGAGGCTCGCCGGCGCGAGCTCGCCAGGTCACTGCGAAATGGGGTTTCCCGTGCGGGTGACGCGCATCGCCGTCGATCCGGTTCTGACCGATGTGGTCTACGCGGCGCTCGAGGTGAGCGGCGTCATCCGCAGCACCGATGGCGGCGAAACCTGGAGCGACCTCTCGGCGCCGCTCATCAAGCTCGCCGAGACGCCGCGGTTGAAGAGCCGTATTGGCAGCGAGAATGACTTCGAGGGCATGCTCGACTCGCACGCCTTCGCCGTCAGTGCGGCGGCCCCGGGCACGGCGTTTCTCGCCGTGCGCATGGGATTGTTTCGGACCGACGACCGCGGCGCTACCTGGAGCGACATGGGGATCGGACGCTACTCGCCGTTGACCTACTGCCGCGACGTCATCGTCTCGCCGCACGACCCGCGCGTCCTGTACGCGTGCCTGTCAGTGTCCTCCCGCGGCAACGATGGCTCGCTCTACCGGAGCGAAGACGTGGGGCGGACGTGGCGGCGCTTCGATCACGGGGTGAAGGCCCGCGCCACGATGATGGCGGTGGCCGCGCATCCGCGCGATCCCGCGCGGGTCTATTGTGTCTCGCGCTGCGGCCAGGTGTTCGGCACCGAGGACGCCGGGGTCTCGTGGCGCGAATACCCGCTGCCCGCGGGAGTCCAGGACGTCTACTCCGTCGCCTGCGCTTGAGCGGGTGTCGGGCGACACCCCGTTCCAAGTTCCAAGTTCCAAGTTCAATGTTCCAAGTTCAATGTTAAACCTTGAACCTTGAACTTTGAACCTGGAACAGTCCCTTCCCTCATCCCTCATCCCTTGCTTCAGGCGCGGTTAGCGCCTTGATGTCCAGCGTAATCGTCCCGATCTCGCGCATCAGGTACTCGGGCGGCGGCTGGCGCTCTGCCTCGGTGCGCTCGGCGGGCGGCTTCAACTGTGCCTCGATGTAGGCGCCGAGCCGCCGGGCGCGGGCCACGATGCGGGAACCGAACAGCCGCCGCTCCCGGTCGTAGCGCGAGAGCGCCACGCCGAGGTCGCCGTCCGCTGCCTTGATCTCGCGCGCCAGGCACTCGGCATCGAGCGCGGCCTTGGTCACGCCCACGCCCACGTGCGGGCGCGCGACAAAGGCTGCATCCCCCAGCAGCGCCACTCGCCCCAACGCCATGCGCGGCGTTTCAAGATCGAAGATCGGCTGAAAGAAGAGCTGGTCGGTCCGTTCCACGACGGCGGCGATCTGCGGCGCGAGCAGCTCGTGCGCCTCGGCCTTGATTCTCGCCGTGACCTCCGGCCGGATCAGCGGCGGGGGAATCGAGATGCCGTGGCAGTGCCCGCTCGCGTCGGTGCACAGCAGCGGCAGCGTCTTGCGGCCGTCCGTCGGGCGGTACCAGATGTGGTTGTAGCTGCGGTGTCCCGGCCGGGTATCGTTGTCGCGTCCCGGCACGGGGTAGCAGAGCATCATCTCGCCTTCCGGAAAGCACATCGTGTAACGCTCGAACAGTTCCTGGTCCGCGGCGGAGGAGAAAGTCGCCTCGTCCACCAGTCCGCGCCACGCGACGTAGCCGGCGTAGCGGGGCTGCGCCTCGGGCAGCAGCAGCTCGCGCACGGTCGAGCGCACGCCGTCGGCCCCGACGAGCAGGTCGCCGCGCTCGCGCGAGCCGTCGGCAAAGATCGCGGTCACGCCGCCGGCGTCCTGCTCGATGCGCTCGAGCGTCATTCCGAAGCGGTAATCCGCGGCCGGGAAAGCGTCCTTCAACAGCCGGTAAACCCGCGCCCAACTGCTCTGGAGCTGCGAAGTGGCGAGTTGATGGCTGACGCGGCCGTCACGCTCGAGGCAGATGCGCGTGTGCACCCACACGCCGATGGTCTCGTCCACCGTCAGCCCGAGTCGCCGTATCACCGCGCGCAGCTCGTCGTGGGTGCCGATGCCGGCGCCGCGGTTGGCAAGATCGTCCGTGACGCGCTCGAAGACGGTGACGTTCCAGCCGATCGCGCGCAGCCAGTTGGCCGTGAACAGCCCGCCGATGGAGCCGCCGATCACCAGAGCACGTTGCCTGTGTACCATTCAGATTCAGCCGCCGATGAACGCCGATGAACGCCGATTTTCTCAGCAAACGACCCATTCGTGAATCGTGATTCGAACCCGAAGTTGGCAGTTGGCAGCCGTCAGTTGGCAGTTACTGCAAACTGCCCACTGCAAACTGCAAACTTGTCATGCCTCATCCCTCGGGCGCAGGGGCTCTGGTAACATCGAGAGGAATGATCAGACGCGTAATTCGATTGGGTTTTGCGGTCCTGCCGGCGGTGTGCTGGCTCGTTGCGCTCGTCCCGGCCGCACAGGCGCAGGACAAATATCCCTCGCGCCCGATCCGGATGATCGTTCCGTACCCGCCCGGCGGCTCGACGGATCCCGCCGGGCGCGCGTTCGCCGCGTGGCTCTCCGAGGCGCTGGGACAGCAGGTCGTGGTGGACAACCGGCCGGGCGCGGGTTCGACCATCGGGCATGGACTCGGCGCCAGGGCTACGCCCGACGGCTACACCCTGCTACTGGGCACTTCCGGGGGGCTGGCGACCAGTCCCGCGCTCGGCACCAAGCTGTCGTACGACCCGGTCAAGGATTTCGCGCCGATCGGTCTCGGGGTGTACGCGCCGTTCCTGCTGGCCGTGTACTCCGGGTTGCCGGCCGCGAACCTGAAGGAATTCATCGCGCTCTCGAAGGCGCAGCCTTCGCGCATCAACTTCGCGTCACCGGGAGTCGGAACGCCTAACCATCTCGGCGCCGAGTTGCTCAAGGTGATGACCGGCTTCCAGTTCGTGCACGTGCCCTACAAGGGTGGCGGCCCGGCGGTCGTGGACCTCATCGCCGGCCGCGCGCAGGCGCTCTTCGGCGGCATACCGTACACCGGGCCGCACGTGACGGCCGGGCGGCTGAGGGCGATCGCGATCGGCCATCCGCTCCGCCTGGACTCGTGGCCCGACGTGCCGGCGGTGGCGGAGACCCTGCCCGGATTTACCAATACGACGTGGTTCGGATTGCTCGCGCCGGCCGGCACTCCAAGGGCGGTGATCAACCGCATCAACACGGAAATGAAGAGGGCGGTTGCGAACCCGCAGTTCGTCAAGCATCTGGCGGTGATCGGGCTGGAGCCGGCGAGCAGTTCGCCCGCGGAGTTCCACGACATGATACGAACGGAGATCGAGCGCTGGACAAACGTCATTCGCGCCGCCGGCATTACTGCTGACGCGGCGCAATGACAAGGATGAAGGATGAACGTGGAAGGATGACCC
>CAZCGD010000032.1:0-26002 GCA_964498105.1 uncultured Streptomycetaceae bacterium | reverse complement strand
GTCATGCCGGACGATCGCCGCTGGTGGCGCTTCAGATACCGATTTCAGGGCCGGGAAAAGACGCTGTCGCTCGGTCAGTTCCCGGAAGTGGGGATCGAGGAGGCCGAAGATCACCGCGATGACTTCCGCAAACTACTGCGTACCGGGATCGACCCGAGCGCAAAGCGCCGCGCTGAACGCAACGTTGAGGGCGAGAGCTTCCGGGCCGTAGCCGAGGAATGGCTCGAAGCTCAACGCACCCTGTCTACCAAGACCCGCATCCAGGACCGCAAACGGTTGACGGCGTACTTGTACCCGAAAATTGGGAACCACAAAGTCGGCGCGATCGAACCGATCGACTTATTGGCGGCGTTGCGGGCCGTCGAGGCCAAGGGCCGACATGACACCGCGCACCGCTGCAGATCCTTGGCGGGGCGGGTGATGCGCTACGCCATTGCCACCGGAAGGGCGAAGCGTGACCCGAGCGCTGACCTGCGGGACGCGCTGGTATCGGTGAGGGCGACCAATTACGCGGCGCTGACGACACCTAGAGAGGTCGGCAAGCTGTTGCTAGCGATTGACGGTTACGCCGGTTTCTCATCGGTCATGTCGGCGCTGCGGCTCGCGCCCCTGGTTTTCGTGCGCCCTGGTGAACTCCGTGGAGCAGAGTGGAACGAGATCGACCTGGTTGCCGCTGAATGGCGCATTCCTGCGGCCCGGATGAAGATGAAACAGGATCACATTGTCCCGCTGTCGCGGCAGGCCGTGGCGATTATGCGGGAGCAACGCGAAATGTCCGGGCGGGGGCGCTATGTATTTCCCGGCTTGCGTAGCCCTGCAAGGTGCATATCCAACAACACCATCAACGCCGCCTTGCGTGGTCTCGGCTACGGCAAGCACGAAATGACCGGCCACGGGTTCAGGACTACCGCCAGCACACTGCTGCATGAGCAGGGTTTTGACAGCGATGTCATCGAACGTCAGTTAGCCCATACGGAAGGAAACAAGTCCAAGGCTGCCTATAACCGGGCCGCGCATTTACCAGAGCGCCGCCGCATGATGCAGGCGTGGGCAGACTATCTGGACAAGCTGCGAAGGGCTGCACGATGAACTCTAAAGACATAGTCGTGACAAATAGACAGCGTCCGCGGATGCTTGCTGCGGTCCGGTCTGCAGCACACCCGAATAGCTTCAATGCCTATAACTGATTACCAAGCCAAGTATTTTGCTTGGGAGCTAACCAGGCGCTGCCCATCTGACAGCATGGAAAAGCTCGCGGGCGCCGTCGCGGGTGCCCAAGTCGATCTAAATCCGCACCAGGTCGACGCTGCACTCTTCGCCTTTCACTCGCCGCTATCGAAAGGGGCATTGCTTGCCGACGAAGTCGGACTTGGCAAGACAATCGAGGCGGGACTGGTGCTATCGCAAAGATGGGCTGAGCACAAGCGCCGACTCCTGGTCATCACGCCGTCAAACCTACGCAAGCAGTGGCACCAGGAACTAACTGAGAAGTTCTTCCTGCCGTGCATGATTTTGGAGAGCAAGTCTTACAACGCTGAGATCAAGACCGGTCGATTTCGACCCTTTGAGTCGGACCACAAGATTGTCATTTGCTCCTACCAGTTCGCCCGGAGCAAAGCATCGGATGTCGCGAATACGCCATGGGACTTGGTAGTCATTGACGAGGCCCATCGCCTCCGAAACGTTTACAAGCCCAACAATGTCATCGCCAATACGCTGAAGCAAGCGCTTAAGGAACGACCGAAGCTCTTGTTGACGGCAACGCCGCTGCAGAACTCGCTGCTGGAACTATTCGGTCTGGTCAGTGTGATTGATGAGCAGACGTTTGGCGATTTACAGAGTTTTCGCGACCAGTTTTCGAGTCTCGATCAGGAGCGGGTGTTTAAGACTCTGAAGCAGAGATTGAAGCCAATTTGCCATCGTACTTTGCGTCGCCAAGTTACGGCGTATGTGCCATTCACAAAACGCCACCCGTTGCTGGAAGAATTTACGCCTGAGGAAAGCGAGGATCAACTCTACGAGCGGGTCTCCGAATATTTGCAGCGCCCGAACCTGCAAGCACTGCCCAATAGCCAGCGCGCCCTTATCACGCTAGTGCTCCGAAAACTGCTGGCATCCTCCACGTTCGCCATCGCTGGTGCGTTGGAATCGATGTCAAAGCGTCTGAAGGCGCGACTCCAGCGCGAAGAAGCCGACGACACACTCGCCGACGACCTGGACAAAGACTACGAAGCGCTGGGCGAAACAGCAGAGGAATGGGACGACGATGAGCCGCCACCGCCGCTCTCCGTTGCAGACCGCGAATCTCTCCGTGGCGAGATCGCCGACCTGGATCACTTCGCGCAGCTAGCCGCGTCGATCAAAAGCAACGCCAAAGGCACAGCGCTGATCAAAGCGTTGGCTATAGCCTTTGCCAAAGCCACCGCACTGGGTGCGGCGCAGAAGGCGATCATCTTTACGGAGTCACGTCGCACACAGAGCTATCTGTTGCGCGTCCTGGCTGACAGCCCGTTCGCCGAAGGCATTGTGCTGTTCAATGGCTCGAATACCGACGATCGCTCCAAGGAAATCTACGCGACTTGGGTGACCCGCCATCAAGGTACGGATCGCATCTCTGGTTCCAAGTCTGCCGACATGCGTTCGGCGCTGGTTGACTACTTCCGCGACGAGGGCCGCATCATGATTGCCACCGAGGCAGGCGCCGAGGGCATCAATCTGCAGTTCTGCTCGCTTGTGGTCAATTACGACCTACCCTGGAACCCACAACGAATCGAGCAGCGCATCGGACGGTGCCATCGCTACGGGCAAAAGCACGACGTCGTAGTCGTGAACTTCCTGAACCGAAAGAATGAGGCTGATCGCAGAGTATTCGAACTACTGTCCGAGAAATTCAAACTTTTCGACGGCGTATTTGGTACCAGCGACGAAGTTCTCGGGGCTATCGAATCGGGAGTCGACTTCGAGAAGCGCATTGCTGCCATATACCAGCGATGCCGCAAGTCGACTGAGATAACGACGGCTTTTGATCAGCTTCAGCTTGAACTAAGCTTTGAAATCAACGAGGCCATGGCGCAGACGAGACGCAAGCTGCTCGAAAACTTCGACGATGAGGTGCGTGAGAAACTGCGAGTCCGCGATGAACACTCCAGGGAGCTACTGGGGCGCTTTGAGCAATTGCTGATGCGGGTGACACGGCATGAGTTGGCAGATGCCGCAGAGTTTCTCAGTGACTCATCTTTTTGCCTGAAGAGGCAGCCGCCTGGGGCTGACGGAGATATTCCGCTAGGGCTCTATGAGTTGCCGCGCCGCTCTGGTGAGGCGCACACGTACCGACTTAATCACCCTCTGGCAGAGGTGTTGATCGCACAAGCCCGCGGACGCGAGCTCGTGCCAGCGCACATCACCTTTGATTACGCCGGTCACGACGGCAAGGTTAGCGCGTTGGAGCCATTTATTGGCAGCAGCGGCATTCTCGCTGCGGTCGCAATTACCACAGAGGCGTTGGATCAGATCGAAGACACGCTGATTCTCGCGGCCGAGAGTGACTCAGGCGTTGAGTTTGAGGAAGCGGCGGCTCGGCGTTTGCTCATGCTGCCTGCGACGGCGACCGGCATGTTTGGCAGCGCGTCCAACCCAGGCATTAATGCCATGTTGGAGCGACGCCAAGCGGAGATCGAGCGCCAGATATCAGATCGGAACTCGCGCTTTTTCGATATTGAAGCTGAGAAGCTCGACGGGTGGGCAGAAGACCTAAAGATTGGCCTAGAGCGGGAGATCAAAGAGCTGGATCGCCAGATCCGTGAAGCCAAGCGCGCTGCGACGGCCGCGCCCACGCTGGAAGCCAAGCTGACTGGGCAAAGGCAGGTCAAGTCATTGGAGGTTCAACGCAACCAGCGGCGTAAGTCTCTCTTTGAAGCTCAGGATGACATCGACCGTCGTCGTGACGAATTGATCACAGCCATGGAAAAGAAGCTGTCGCAGTCCGTTAACGTCCAGCCCGTGTTCATCGTTCGGTGGACACTGCCCGAATAGTGCGATTCTACAGTGTAATCAACCGAGGCTGCCCATGAGCGAACCCACCATTACCTGCCCTAACTGCAGGACCGAAATCAAGCTGACAGAATCGTTGGCCGCACCGCTGATTGAATCCACTCGTCGGGACTACGAGCAGCGCATGGCCGCTAACAACGCCGATATAGCCGCTCGCGAGGCGGCACTGCGCAAACGCGAAGGCTCGGTCGACGACCAGGTGGCCGAAAAGCTTCGCCAGGAGCGCGCTCGCATTGCGGCCGACGAAGCCAAGAAGGCACGGCTGGCGTTTGGCGCCGATTTGGAACTTAAGACTCGCGAGAATGCCGAGCTGCATGAGGTCATCCAACAGCGCGAGGCGAAGCTCGCCGAGGCGCAACAGCAGCAAGCAGAGTACGCCCGCAAGGCTCGTGAATTGGACGATGCGAAGCGCGAGCTTGATCTCACGATCGAGAGGCGCATCCAGGAGGGGCTACCGGTCATTCGGGAGCAGATTCAGCGGGAAGCAGAGGATAAGTACAGCCTGCCGACCAGGGAAAAAGACCAGACCATTGCCTCACTGCAGAGAAAGGTCGAGGAAATGACGCGACAAATTGCGCAGGGGTCGCAGCAACTTCAGGGCGAGGTGCTAGAACTCGAACTCGAAGCGGCGCTACGCACGCGCTTTCCGAGCGACAGCATCGAACCCGTGCCCAAGGGCGAGCATGGCGGCGACGTGCTGCACCGAGTGCATGGGCCGCTGGGGCAGTCGTGCGGCACCATTCTGTGGGAATCGAAGCGCACTAAGAACTGGAGTGACGGTTGGCTGGTTAAGCTGCGCGAAGATCAGCGCGCCGCCAAGGCAGAAGTCGCGATCATCATCAGCCAGGCACTGCCCAAGGACGTGGAAACTTTCCAGTTCATCGACGGGGTCTTGGTGGCACATCCGCGTCTGACGCTCCCGCTTGCGGTCATGCTACGCCAATCTTTGATCGAGCTCGCTTCCGCGCGGCAGGCGGGCGAGGGCCAGCAAACCAAGATGGAGATGGTCTATCAGTACCTCACCGGCCCGCGTTTCCGGCAGCGCATTCAGGCCATCGTCGAGGCGTTTTCGTCGATGCAGGAAGACTTGAACAGCGAGAAGAAAGCAATCACCCGACAATGGGCGAAACGCGAAGAGCAGATCGAGCGCGTGATGCAGGCGACGGTGGGGATGTATGGAGACTTGCAAGGGATTGCGGGGAAGACGTTGCAGGAGATTGAGGGGCTGGAGCTTCGTCTGTTGGGAGCCGATAGCTCCTCAAGTGCGCGTGTCACTGCTTTAGATGGGGCGGAGAGCAAGGATGAAAACAGTCAAGTTTGAGCGTGGCGCCGAGTGGAGACAGTGGGATCTTCATATCCACTCACCTGCGTCGTTCCATTGGCATGGAAAGCGCTTCGAAGCTGACGCCGATTCTACGGTAAACGTTGAGTTAGTCGACGAGATGATTGCGGCACTCAATGCTGCGGAACCAACAGTATTTGCGCTTATGGACTATTGGACTTTTGAAGGCTGGTTTGCGCTGAATAGGCGATTGAAGCAACTGGGGAGTCCGAAGCTAGAGAAGCTCGTTTTTCCGGGAATTGAGCTGAGACTGGCTGCCCCAAAGCCTGGCCGATTAAATGCCCATGTGCTTTTCTCCGACGAAGTTGAGGATCAAGTTCTTCTCGATTTTAAATCTACGCTGCAAGTAGAAATTGTCTCACGGCCACTTTCTGACAGCTCTCTTATCGAACTTGCTCGCACCGTTGGCGGGGACAAGCTCAAGTTCCATGGCTTCAATAAGTCTGACATCGAAGCCGACGCGCAGCGTGCCTTACACGCGGGATCGACCATTGCAGAGATCAATTGCGAGAGCTACAAAGCGGCTATTCAGAAGGTCCCCGGTGATCTAGCAATTGGCTTTATGCCCTTCGATACCAGCGATGGCCTCTCGGAAGTTAAATGGCACGATCACTACGCCTACTTTCTCGGGTTGTTCAATTCGTCACCAATTTTCGAGACTCGCAATGGCGACCTCCGTGGCGCATTTGTCGGCGAGGAAACTGTCGGCAATTCGAAATGGTTCAAGAGTTTTCAAGCCGGACTTGGAAATATTCCGAGACTCGCGGTGTCGGGAAGTGATGCGCACCGCTTCACTGGCGTGAAGGGTGATAACGATAAGCGCGGCTACGGTGATTTTCCGTCTGGCAAGGCAACGTGGATCAAGGCCGATCCGACTTTTCTTGGATTGCTTCAGGTCATCAAGGAACCGGCAAAGCGCTCGTGCATAGGCAAACGTCCAGGCAAATTGGTGGAAGTTGAACAGAACAAGACTTTTTTCATTGACAGAGTGGAAGTGAGAAAAAGCACGGCGTCGCCAGTACAAGATCATTGGCTGTCCGATTGCAATCTTCCCCTCAATCCCGATCTCGTTGCCATAATTGGAAACAAGGGAAGTGGAAAGAGCGCGCTTGCAGACATCATTGCCCTCCTGGGCAATTCGAAGCAGAAGGATCATTTTTCGTTTCTGTCACCGAGGAGATTTCGTGCCAAGCCGAAGGAGCTTGCCAAGTACTTCAAAGGACAGTTGACGTGGTGTGATCAATCGAAAAGCGAAGCAATGGCGCTATCTGAAGACCCAGAACCGACAGCTGTGGAGCTAGTTCGGTATATTCCGCAGGCGCACTTCGAGAAACTTTGTAATGACCACGTGGCCGGTCGCTCTGATGTTTTTGAAAATGAACTTAGGGCGGTGATCTTTGCGCATGCGAGTCCGGCCATTCGACAAAAGGCGCTAGATTTCAATCAGCTTATTGACCAGCAAGAAAGCAGCTACCGCGATCAGCTCGGAGAGTACCGCAAGGACCTACGACGATTGAATCTGGACATCGAGGCGATCGAAGCGCAACTTCAGCCCACTATTAGAAAATCGCTTGAAGAGCTGTTAGACCTTAAAAAGAAACAGATCGAGGAGCACAATAAAGTCGCTCCGAAGTTGGAACCCAAACCAGCGGCACAACTGACCTCTCCACAGCATGAAGCCGCAACTCGGCTGGAGGCAATTGGGGCCCGACTAAGGGCGCTTGATGATGATGATCGAGCTGCAACAGCTGCTGATGCCGCCCTTGCTGCAAACGCCAAGGCAATTCAAACGCTTCGGGAGCGGTTGCGGATCCTTCAACGTCAGTACAAGCAATTCAAGGATGAAACTGCCGCAGAGTCACAGATCCTTGGACTGGATTTGTCCAAGATCGCAGCTTTGACTACGAATGAGGTGCCTCTAAATGAAATAGCCGCGACCATCGCTAAGGAACGAGGAGTTCTCAGTGAGAATGTCGCGGCAAGTGCGCAGGAAAAACAGAGCTTATTAGCGGAACAGGTGACGTTTAACGCGAAACTAAACGAGCCGCAACTCCGATTTCAGCAGAGCCTGACGGCTATGGAGTTGTGGCGGGACAGGCTGCGTGAGCTGATCGGCGCGGCGGATGCGCCCGAAACACTTGAAGGACTTGCCGCTAGAATCCAGCAACTAGCTGAACTCCCAACGGCGCTGAATAGTCTGCGAGCGAATCGGATGGATCTCTCTGCGGAGATATTTGGCATTTTGGAGGCACAGCGAACGGCTCGACAGGATCTCTTCGCGCCCGTACAGGAAGTGATCCAAAGTAGCCGATTAATTCGGGACGATTACAAGTTACAGTTTCAGGCAACATTAGGTGGGTCGCCCGATGCACTGGCCGCAGCCCTATTTACGCTAATTAAACAGAATTCTGGCGCGTTTAGGGGGGAAGAAGATAGCCACGCGACTGTTAAGAGGATCGCGGAGAAGTACGATTTAAGCAAGAAAGCAGAAGCACTCAATTTCGTTTCGGAACTGCACGACACCATCGTAACTGCCGCGAATAGTGGTGACGTACATGAAGTTGGAATTGCCTCGATTCTTCGCGCTGTAAAGTCTCCGAGCGGTGTTAACAAAACTCCAAGCGACGTCTACGATCTGCTATTCGGGCTCTCGTTCCTCGAACCGCGCTACTCACTACTTTTTCAGGACGCGCAGATTGAGCAGTTATCGCCCGGCCAGCGCGGTGCGCTGCTCCTCATCTTCTATTTACTGGTCGACAAGGGACGAAATCCAATCATCCTTGATCAACCCGAGGAGAACCTGGATAACGAGACGGTCGTTAGCTTGCTGGTGCCGGTCTTGAACGAAGCGAAGAAGACACGCCAGATCATCATGGTGACGCACAATCCGAACCTTGCTGTTGTATGTGATGCAGAACAGGTTATCTACTCTTCGTTCGACCGGAAAGGGGGTTCGAAGATCACGTATCTTCCCGGATCTATCGAGAGTCCGGCGATCAATCTGCACGTGGTCAATGTTTTGGAGGGGACGAAACCCGCGTTCGATAATCGCCGAATGAAGTATCACTGAACGTGATTGTAAAGAATAAGTTAGAACTTACCTGGATCGGCAAGGACAACCGGCCGAAACTGGAGCCTCGGATCCTGCTTGAAAACGCGGCGAAGTCATGGCACGCGAACCATCGGGTGACGGACACGGACTTCTTCGATAATCGACTGATCTTCGGCGACAACTTGCTCGCGTTGAAGGGTCTCGAAGCCGAGTTTGCGGGCAAAGTCAAATGTGTATTCATTGACCCACCATACAACACTGGCAGTGCGTTCGTTCACTACGACGATGGGCTTGAACATTCCATTTGGCTAAGTCTGATACGTGATCGATTGGAGATTATTCGTCGGCTACTTTCTGTCGATGGCTCGCTCTGGATCACCATCGACGACAACGAAGTGCACTACCTGAAGGTCTTATGTGATGAAGTGTTCGGGCGCGCGAACTTTGTTGCCAATGTCATTTGGCAGAAACGCTTTTCGCCCAATAGCACTGCGCAATTCTTGTCGGACTCGCACGATCACGTGCTCGTATACGCACGAGAGAAGCAACAATGGAAGCGAAATCTCATGCCTCGTCAGGAAAGGCATGACAGGAGTTACAAGAACCCGGATGACGATCCACGTGGACCGTGGACATCAGGTGATTTGTCAGCCCGGAATTCGTACTCCGCTGGGATTTACCCCGTGACGACGCCTTCAGGGCGCGTAATCGCCGGCCCGCCGAAGGGAATGTACTGGCGGGTCTCCAAGGAAAAACTGCACGATCTCGACTTAGACCGCCGAGTGTGGTGGGGAGTAAAGGGCGATAACGTTCCTAGGTTGAAGCGATTTCTATCCGAAGTGATGGAAGGAATTGTGCCGCAGACCATCTGGCTGCATGACGAGGTTGGACATACACAGGAAGCAAAAAAGGAGGTCATGGCCGTAGTTCCGGGCGACGTCGAGGTATTTCAGACACCGAAGCCGGAGCGCTTGCTGAAGAGAATCCTCGAACTTTCGACTAATTCCGGCGACCTCGTTCTCGACTCCTTCGCCGGCTCCGGCACTACAGGTGCCGTCGCCCATAAGATGGGTCGTCAGTGGATCATGGTGGAACTGGGCGAGCACTGCCACACGCACATCATCCCGCGCCTGAGGAAAGTGATCGACGGCGAAGACCCGGGAGGTATCACCGAGGCGGTCGGCTGGAAGGGCGGCGGTGGCTTTCGCTACTATCGCCTCGCGCCCTCGCTGCTGGAGCAGGACAAGTGGCGCAACTGGGTCATCAACAAGCAGTACAACGCTGCGATGCTGGCCGAGGCGGTTTGCAAGCTCGAAGGTTTCAGCTACGCGCCCAGCGAGTCGCTGTGGTGGTTGCACGGATCCAGCAGCGAGCGCGATTTCATCTATGTCACGACGCAAAGCCTGGGCGCCGAGCAGTTGCAGGCGTTGTCGGAAGAGGTAGGACCTGGGCGCACCTTGCTGGTCTGCTGCACGGCCTTCCGGGGCAAGGCCGACCGGTTCCCGAATCTGACCGTCAAAAAGATTCCGAAGATGGTGCTCTCGAAATGCGAGTGGGGCCATGACGACTACAGTCTGAACGTGGCGAATCTGCCGAAGGCGCCGGCTGAGTCAGCGCCTACATCCTCAGCCGACGACGCAAAGGCATCGGGAAAACGACGACAGTCTGCGACCGGACAGTCGGAGCTATTCGGGGCCGACAAGTCATGAACCGCGAGCAGGTGGTGCGCGGCATTGCGAGTCGATTGAGCCTGCGCGCTCCACAGAGCGAAAGCCTGCTTCGGCTACATGCGGCGCTGGATGCAGTGCCGGCGCTCCGCGACAGTAAGGCTCGTTCGCCAGAGGAACTGGCCGCAATGGTCAGCGAGTTGCGAGTGATCTACCCGACAATTTCAGATTTTGAGCGCGAATTTCCGTCAATGTGTTTTGCGCTCGCCACTGGTGTTGGTAAGACGCGGCTCATGGGGGCGTTCATCAGCTACCTGCATGCCGCATACGGCTATCGGCACTTCTTTGTGCTGGCGCCAAATCTCACGATCTACGACAAGCTGATCCGCGATTTCACGCCGAATACGCCGAAGTATGTGTTCAAGGGCATTTCGGACTTTGCGGCCAACTCGCCCGAGGTGATTACGGGCGACAACTACGAGCAGCGTGGCCCGTCGGTGGGCGATCTGATCGCGCCAATCCAGATCAACATTTTTAACATCTCCAAAATCAACTCCGAGGTGCGTGGTGGACGGGAGCCGCGGATCAAGCGCCTCTGGGAGGTGTTGGGTCAGAGCTATTTCGACTTTCTCGCCTCGTTGCCAGATCTGGTTCTGATCATGGACGAGTCGCATCGCTATCGCGCCAGCGCCGGCATTCGGGCGTTGAACGAGTTGAAACCGCTGCTGGGACTTGAGTTAACGGCCACGCCGTTTACGGAAGCAGGCGGAAACAAACAGGTGCCTTTCCGCAACGTGATCATGGATTATCCGCTGGCGCGAGCCATCGAGGACGGGTTCGTCAAAGAGCCTGCTGTCGTAACGCAGCAAAACTTTGACGCCGACGCCCATAGTCCAGCGGAGCTGGAGCGAATCAAGCTGATGGATGGCGTGCGGGTTCATGAGGAAACCAAGGTCCATCTGTTGACCTACGCTCAGCAATACGACGAGCGCACGGTCAAGCCGTTCATGCTCGTTATTGCGCGGGATACCACTCATGCCGCCCAACTGATGGCGCTGGTCGAGTCGGATGAATTCTTCAGTGGTCGTTATCGCGGTAAGGCGATCCAGGTCGACAGCAGTCAGGGGGGCGAGAAGGAAGAGGAGATGATTCGTCGTCTGCTTGCTGTTGAGAGCTTCGACGAGCCAACTGAGATCGTCATTCACGTCAACATGCTGAAGGAAGGCTGGGATGTGACGAACCTGTACACCATCGTGCCGCTGCGAGCGGCCAATGCCCGGACACTGATCGAACAATCGATCGGTCGCGGCCTGCGCTTGCCGTTTGGGCGTAAGACTGGTGTCGAGGTTGTGGATCGACTCAACATCATTGCGCACGACCGCTTCCAGGAAGTCATCGACGAGGCGGGACGCGGCGACTCCCCGATACGCCTGAAGGCCCTGAAACTCGATCCGCTTGGTGCGGATGGGCAGACGCTGCGCAGCGTGCTCGTCGAGCCGACTGCCAACGCATTGTTGGGGCTGGGCTCTGCGCGGGCATCCGATGGGAGCTACGGTCCGTTGCCCCCAGTCTGCGTCACCTACGACGAAGGCCAGAAAAAAGTCGCCGAAGCAGTGATGGCGGTCATTGGCGAGATTGGGCGCTCACCGCAGTTGGCGCCGACCAGCGCTGCCTTGTCCGGCAACGACTTGCAGGCCGAGATCGTCAAACGTGTCGAGGAGCGCCTGTTGCCCAAGCAGCTTGAAATGCTGCCGAGTGATGGCCCTTCCGTGCGCGACATCGTTCGCAAGACGGTGGAGGTGTTTGTTGACAACTCCATCGACATCCCGCGCATCACGGTAGTGCCGAAGGGGCCGGTTACGAGCGGCTACCGGCCATTCAAGCTCGATGTATCGCGAATCAATTTTCAGCCGCAGGATCAGCAACTGCTATCGCAGGCATTGCAGTCGGGCGAACAGGTCCTATATGGGCAGGCTTCGACCGTTGCCGAGCCGCGGCCGGAAGACTACGTCGTGCGCGAGCTGATTGATCGAGATGACGTGTCTTACGATCACCACGCTGATTTTCTTTACGAACTAGCCGGCCAGGCCGTGGCGCACTTCAAAAGCTATTTGAAGGACGATGACGAGTTGCACAATGTGCTTGGCCACTATGGCAAGGCTACCGCAGAGATTGTTCACGGGCAGATGGCAAGGCACTATTTCGAGGAGGCTTCAGGCTACGAAGTGGTCGTGCACCAGGGCTTTGCGCCGCTTAAGAAACCAGCATTTACCGTGTCCGGTGATGTGCTAAACCTGCAGCAAACACCCCCGGATGCGAGCAAGATTTCTCAGTACCTATTCGGTGGCTTTAATCGCTGCGCCTATCCGTGGCAGAAGTTTCATTCCAACACAGAGCGCATTCTTGCAAGTGTGCTTGAAAGAGACGCTCAGAAGTGGCTTCGACCTGCACCAGGCCAGTTTGGAATCTATTATCGCTTGGGCACCAGCCAGCCCGAGTACGTCCCGGACTTCGTCGTGGCAACTTCGTCGGCCAATCTAATTATCGAAACGAAGATGGCTTCAGAGATGGAGTCTGCCGAAGTCTTGGCAAAGGCGACTGCCGCCATGGTTTGGTGCGGGCATGCCACCGACTACTCGACTCAACATGGCGGTAACCCGTGGCGGTACCTGCTGGTGCCTCACGACGAGGTGGCCGCCAATGTGACATTGGCGGCGCTGGAATCGCAGTTTGTTAGGAAATGAACGAGCGGTACTTAGCGTAAGGAAATCGCGGGGTGCCATCTTCCCCGTGTATCAGCTGAACCTCAAATCGCAAGCAGGTCAAGCGTCCCGACACCAAGCCCGGCCGCGTAGTTGCTATCGACTCGTGCCGGCCTTTCGCCGCGCTTGCAGGGCGACGAATTTCTCTCGCTTGCGTTCGAGCCGCGCCAGGACTCGCGGCCATTGCTGTTCGTGAAAACGCGGGTAGGCAAGGCGCTCCACGGGGGTCGCGGCGAGGACGTCGATCTCGAACGTAAATGCGACTTGGCAGAGCCGGGTATCCAGGGCGAGCTTTTCAACGCGCTTCACGGCCTGACGAACCGTGCGCGGATCGCCGCCCGTGTCCATGTGGTTTTCGATGAACGCGCGCACCACGCTTACGGCGAGGCGGGCCTGCGCAACGCCGATGGCGTTGCGCTTGGAGGGGAGGGCATCGAGATTGCGTAGACGGCTTTCGAGCACGTCGAGCGGGTGCAGTAGTTGGACCGTGACGCCGTCCGCCAGGGTGATCTCCGAAGCGCGCTTGCGCACGCCCTTTGTGTCGAGGCCCACAATCCCGGAGAGGAAATCGACCTGCTTGATGCCTTCCTCGGGCACCTTTGCATAGACCTTCGCCACCTGTTCACCGGCGTCGTCGAACGTGGCTTTGCGTAGCTTCCAGGGCTGACCGAGCGACCGCTGCAGGGTTTGTGCGATGTCGCTCGTACCAATGAAGTCCGCGTCCATCGTCACTGAACGGGAGAGTTCACCAATCGGCTGGATGCCGTAGTGCACGGCCCAAGTGGCGAGGGCCTGTCCGCCCACGAGCAGGGCGTGCGGTCCGCACACTCGCAGGATCCGTTCGACCTCTTCGGAAGTGAGTTCGGCCTCCTGCAGTGCGCGGGTCGGGTTGGTCACACTAGACTAGCCTTCGGCCAGCGAACCTTGGCGCCGCGGAGTCGCTCCGGGCGAAGCAGCAGCATCTGGCCCTTCGACACGTCGACCGATTTGGCGATCCGGTGATCGCGCTTCTGCGACTGGCGCTTCAGCACCTGCAACTCGGCCATCGACGGCGCGCGCTCGATGCTGCGGATATCGAACGGGATGCCCTGGTGCGCCACCACCTGCTGCAGGAACAGCCGGATGGCATCGCTCGGCTCGAGACCGCACTCGGCCAGCACCCGGGCGGCATTTGCCTTGAGCTCAGAATCGATGCGGGCACGAACGACAGCGTTTTTCATGTGCCACAGTGTAGCTACATTTTTATTGTATGACTGACGACGGTGAGACGATTCAGGACCTTTATCACATCATACAATGATGTGATTACACTTGATAATCACCTCACACGTGAATAGACTCCTTTGTATCTCACTTAATGATGCGATTATGACCGACACCGCCTGGATCTGGACCTCGCCCGCATGGCCACGCCTGACCTACGACCTGGAGCGGCTCGCGGGGCCGCTGAGCCGTGCCCGGGCGGAGGGTGGCCGGCTATTCGGCAAGGCCGAAGCGATTGGTGCCCACGAGTTGGCCCTGGTGCAACGCGACGTTTGGTCCGGTGAGGCAGTTGCGACCGCTGCCATCGAGGGCGAGACTTTCGACCTCGCAAGCGTGCGATCCTCCGTGGCGCGCCGCCTCGGGATCAACCCTGAATTTGTCGCCGCTGTTCCCCGAAACGTCGAGGGGCTGCTCGACGTCATGGAGAATGCGGCCGCAGACTGGGACAGCGAGCTCACCGAGGAGCGCTTGTGCAGATGGCAGGCGTCACTCTTCCCGGCAGGCGGCTCTGCGCTGCGTTCCATCGAAACGGGTCGCTATCGCAGCCACGACGATCCCATGCAGATCGTGAGCGGCCCGATTGGGCGCGAGGTGGTGCATTACCAGGCACCGCCTTCCGCCGCCGTGCGCGCCGAGATGCACAACTTCCTCGACTGGTTCAACCGAACCCGCGGCACTGCGCTCGACGGCATCCTGCGTGCAGGCCTCGCGCACGTCTGGTTCGAAAGTATCCATCCGTTCGAGGACGGCAACGGCCGGATCGGCCGCGCCATCGTCGACATGGCACTCGCCCAGGACGCGCGGCTAGCCACGCGGCTGCACGGCGTTTCGGCCGAACTGCGCCGTCGCCAGGTCGCGTATTACGAGGTGCTCAATCAGGCGCAGCGCGGTACCAGCGATGTGACGGCGTGGCTCGAGTGGTTCACGAACGTGTTCACTGATTCGTGTCAGGCGAGCACTGCTCTGATCGCCGAGGCCCTGGTGCGCGCGCGGTTCTGGGCTGAGCACAAGCATGTCGCGCTCAATGCGCGCCAGCGCAAAGTGGTCAACAAGATGCTCGAAGCGGGCGCGGGCCGATTTGAAGGAGGACTGACGCAACGCAAGTACGTGGGCCTGACTGGCGCCTCCCCGGCGACCGCTTCGCGTGACATCACCGACCTCATCAGCAAGGGAATTCTGGTGCTGGGGAACGCCGCCGGCCGCTCTACCTACTACAATCTCGCAATTGCCGGGTGGGGCTGGTCTTCGGCGGAGTAACGCCTCAGTCCATTGCCAGATCGTCGTCCCGCGCATGTTGGTGCTGTCGCTGGGCTTGGCCGGTATCCTCATGCTCCAGTAGGTCCTGGCGGTTCGCTCGCCACTCAAGCCAAGCCTCGCGGCCTGCGCGACGTTCTGACTCCAGATCGTACTGAGGGATCAATCCCACTTCGCGATCGTGCCGGGCTGTGGCGACGTCACTCGACAGATCCAGAATCGAGCGTTCAATGGCCTGGCGTTCGCGCTCAATCTGGCCCAGCTCGGCGGCAAGCTGTAGGCGTTCATTGGCTTCTTCGCGCATCCGCCAACCGACCTCGGTGCGGATTCCGCGCCGCTCCATACTCGTGATCGCTGGTCCGAGATGCTGGGTTGGCGCGCGTGTCTCGCCCTGGTCTTCAAGGCTGCGATGGTCAATACGGGACTCGTGGCCGAGCGCCTGGAGCTTTTCGTTAGTCAGAACCGCCCAGCGTTCGCGGATCGAGATGACCTCGTCCTTGGCAGGTCCCAGCCCTCGCTTCGCGCGGTCCGTGTCGGCCCACTCGATCGAGGTCTTGGCGCCAAGTCCAGTCGCCTCCATCTGGCGGGTCGTCGTCAGGATGTGGGCATGGAAGTTCCTCCCGTCGCCCTCCCAGTGTGGCCTGTGGATTGCGAAGTCGACCGCGCAGCCGTAGCGGTTTGCGAGCTCCTGACTAAACGTCCGCGTGAGTTCCAGCCGCTGGGTTCTCGTCAGTTCCTGCGGCAGCGCGACCTCGTACTCGCGTGCCACGCGTGCATCCTTGCGCTTCTCGGCGATCTCGGCCGCGTTCCACAACTGCTGCCGGTCCCGCCGCGTTTCGCGGCCTCGACCGGCAGCACGATCTCGGCGTGCTCGACGCCGCTCTTTCGCGTGTAATCGAACACCTGGCCCGTCGTGTGATCCTCGATCCGCTCAGCAGCACGATACGCGGCAGCGGCCGTCGCGCTGCGGCCAGCGCCACGCGACACCGGTTTCACGGACAGGTGGTAGATGGCCATGCAAACACGCGCCTCTTACGCTCTGCTCTGCGGGACCGGGGACCCGGTACGCGTACAAACGCGGGCCGTAGCAGCCGGTCCCTGATTGCCCCGCAGCATCGAATTGCACGCATCGCATGGCAGCGGGGCCACACAGGGGGTCCTGGGGGCAAGGCGGAAACGCCGGCCCCCAGGCGCACTGAGTCGCGCAGCGACTCGTAAGTGCGCCCTTTGCGGTACAGCGGCCTTTGCGAAACGCGGCGTCATGGACGGGATGTTGCGGTCAGTGAGGACGGTGGTCCGGGGCTTGGACGCTACGCTCGGCGCCGCCACCTTGAAATAGCCTCAGCGAGTTTTCAGGCAAACACGACCGATATCCAATCCGCGTCGCTGCCGTCATTCGCGTTCAACGAGTAAGCGGCACCAGGAATCGGTTTGGCGAGTGACGACGCAGGGCGGCGATCAGGGTTTGATGCGACTTGTTGCCAACCGCTGGCTGCCAGACAACGCGAGTTCAGATGCACGGATTGGAGCAGTGGCTGCTTGAGACCGTGAACCGAAGCGGTGCTGATTGGGCGTGGTTTGGCAGGCAATCAGCACTTTGGCGCCTGCAGAGCGCGGCAAGTTTAGGCAAGGCAACGACAGTTTGGGCTGTGAAGCGACAGGCCGCTAACGACCCGGAGCTGACGGCGGTGATTGTCCGCTTGCGGGCGATCCAGTCTTGATCAAGTCGTGGAAAGCTTCGACTGGAGCTGTTCCGGCTTTCAGACTTGGTACGGCTAACGAAAGGACAGACCAATGAAGGCAGTAGGCGCCGAGGTTGCTAATCTGCCAAGCCCATGACGAATGCCAAAGCGATATTCAATCGCGAGATGTCCTTGTCGTCGAGATGGCCGACCTGTCGTCCAATTCGCTCCCGCCGAACGGTAACGGGCTTATCGGCCATCACCTGCGACCTCACTCGCAATCCGTTCTTCTCGGTCGGATCGATTGTCACCCGGAAATCAGGCGCATCGCTGCATTCGGAAGTCATCTGGCAGATCACGACAGACGCATGCTCGGCCGGGAGTGCATCTGTCTGGACAATCACCGCGGGACGCGGCTTCCCATAATCGCCGGCTGCCGCAACTGTCACCACGTCGCCGCGCTTCATTGGGCATCAAATTCCGAAACCGACTCAGTCCATCGTATTGCCTTCGACTCGCGCGATCGATCCAGACCCGCCACCTGTTTGGCGACCCGCCTACGGACCCCCTTCGAGCGTGCATCCGGTACAACCAAGCGCAGTTCTCGCAGGCCGCGAGCACGGCGTCGTTCGCGCATAGCCTTCATTCGCTCGGCAGTTTGTGCCATGGATTTTCTCCGACGAGTAACGCGTGACAGCGTAACGCGTTACACGCTATGAATCAAGCGATGCATACCGAGAGGTGCATACCGAGAGGCCGATTACCAACTGTAACGCGATCGATCACACCGACGTCGGCCAACAGCCGCGAACGGCCGCTTTCTTGCCGAAATTTTGTCGATTCGACTGTCTCAGATTGGCCGAAAGCGGGCGTAAGCGTGGCCGTCGATGCGCTGGACGCGGGCCCGCAGGACGGCGATGACCAACTGGCAACTCCGTGCGCGCTGTTCGAGCTGATCTGAGATAGCCCGCACCTCGCGCGTGACCCGATGAGTTACCCCACTTCGACGAAAAAGGGGAGGGTAAATTTGGGTCGAATTTAGGATAAGGTGGGGTAACTTTTCGAGGTCAATTTTCGACCCCAAATAGGGTGGGGTACGTGGTGGGGTAACCGGAAAAATGGCTGCGCGAACTGGCGCAAAATAAGCTGTTTCCGGGTGGCTTGGATTCCGACCCTATGGTGAACTCCGTGGAGCAGAGTGGAACGAGATCGACCTGGCTGCTGCTGAATGGCGCATTCCTGCGGCCCGGATGAAGATGAAACAGGATCACATAGTCCCGCTGTCGCGGCAGGCCGTGGCGATCCTGCGGGAGCAGCGCGAAATATCCGGGCAGGGGCGGGCCAGCAATGTTAATGGGAGTTCAACTGCGCGGATGGTCGCATAGCCTTTGCGTGCCAGCTCAACGATGACTTTGCTCCAGTGGGCGGCCCCCAAAAACCATGTACTAAAACGATTGTGATTTGGTTATTCATCGTCTGACTGCTGAAGTAGAAAACTTGCCGACTGTCGTGGGCGCTCATAGCCCGTCAGCGTTTGGCCATTTCCATGCAGGCAGCTAGCGCGCGGTTATCCGGCATCCATGCTTCATGCTGCGCTATTTCGGCCTTGCCTACGGCGTGGGCGATTAGGTCGATATCCGTTTCGCGTCCACGCTGAGCGAGCCCGGCCCGACACTGGCCAGCAAAGCGAAGCCGCCGGCCATCGCTACGTTCTTGAGGAACATGATCATCTGGACCTGATCGGCGAACTGGTGGTGGAAAATCGCCGCCGTCAGCAGGCAAAAGCCCGCCAGCATCGTGGCGACGATGCGGGTCTGGTATCCCACAACGATCAAAAATCCGGCACCGATCTCGAACAGGATCGTAGGCCACAGCAACGCGCCGGGGACATGCATCGCTTCCATGTATCCACGCATGGCATCCGCGGCACTGATCTTGGACAGGCCGGAGAGGATGAAGATCAGGGCCATCAGCACACGGGCGACGGCCATTGCATAGGATTGGGTCTTGGTATTCATGATGGGGTGCTCACGGCTGCTTGGGCGGGTTGGTGGTCGAGAAGATGTAACGGGCAATGCGCCACTGGCCGTCAGCTTCGCGATGTAGCAGGAAGACTTCCTGGTTGGCTTCGGCGCCGGCTGGCTGATCGCTGCTCAACACCTTCACGGTGCCGTTGGAGCGCGTGCGGGCAAAGGCCCAATCGCGCGACAACGGACTGACTTCGTCGATGATAAAGCGGATGTCGAGCTTGATCGTGTCGAAGACGTGGTGATACGCCATTCGTACCGCGTCACGGCCAACGGCCGGCAAGCTATGTTGCGGCATGAATACAGCGTCGTCCGCATAGAGCGTCATGACGCGATCGACATCGGAATTGTTGAGAGCTTGTTCATAGCTGTGGAGTTGTTGGCGAATGGCGGCCTCCGCCGCATCGTTCGATGCGGGCTTGGCGCCCCAAGCGCTGTGTGGAAGCAAGGCGCTTAGCGCTAGCACTTTGAGCAAGGTACGCATGGTGGTGTCCTCATGGGTGAGTTAGAGCCGAACGACGAGCTTGCCAAGCGCGCGATCGCTTTCCATCACGCTGTGCGCGCGGCGTACGTCATCGAAGTCGAAGGTCTGGGTGCGCAGGGAGGGCATGCGCCTCGCGGCAATTTCCTGCGCGATCCAGGGCAACGGAGAGTCCTGCAACGGCATGGCCGGCGTGCCCAGCAAACCGCTGGGGAAGAAGCTCAGTCGGGTGGCGGCCGGCAGGTCCTGCATCAAGTGGAACTGCTCCAGCACCGGTGGGCCGCTGAGCAAGCCGATGACATTCACTGCACCGAAGGGCCGCAGCGTCTTGATTGTGTCGCGCAGCGTCGCCGCACCGACCACTTCAAGCGCCGCGTCGACGCCTGCAGGCACGATCTGGCGGACGGCGTTGGCAATCTGGCCACTATCGACGACCACGTCATCTGCACCCATTTCGCGCAGCCGGCCGGCGTTCGCCTGCGAGCGTGTCGTGGCGACCACCTTCAGGCCCCGTGCCTTCGCGTAGGTGACGGCAGCTAACCCCACGGAAGAAGTCGCCCCTCGAACCAGCAGGGTCTGGCCCGATTGGATCGCCAGGCACTTGTCCAAGGCACCCCAGATTGTGAGATAGGCCTCCGGCAGTGCCGCGAGTTCCTCCCACGACAGCGAAATATCGTCCAGCGCAAGCACATTGCTGCGCAACACGATCAACTGTTCGGCGTAGCTGCCGTTGCGGCTGAACTGCATGCCGCCCATCGCCGTGGCCACGCGCTGGCCGGTGCGGAACACGCCGGCAGGATCGTGGATGACCTCACCGACGGCTTCGATGCCGGGCACGCGCGGCGCGGTAATGGCGCCCATCTTGCCGGTGCGCAGATAGCCCTCAGCACGGTTCAGGCCGAATGCGCGCACGCGGATCTGCACCTCATCCACCGTGGGTTCCGGCGAAGGAATGTCCCGCAACTGGAGCACTTCCGGGCCGCCAACCTTTTCGATCACATAAGCTTTCATGGCAGTGACTTCAGGCGCGCGGCTGGTTGGTGGAAAAGAGGTAGCGATGGATCTTCCATTCGCCGTTTTCGCGCCGGAACACGAACAACTCGTTGTTGCCTTCCTCCACTTCAATGCCGGCGGCGAGGATGCGAGTGCGACCGGCCGAGCTGGTACGCGCCCAGGCCGAGTCACCGTTTTCTTCGACCTCATGGATGTCGAAGCGGATAGCGAGCTTGATGCTGGCGAACACCTGCTCATAACCCGCACGGACCGCGGCGCGGCCGATCAGGGCAGGCGCGTGCTGTGGCATGAACACCGGGTCGCGGCCGTACAGGCCGAGAATGGTGTCAATGTCATTGTTGTTGAGTGCTGTTTCGTAGCGCTGCAGAACGGACTGGACGGACATGGAGATAGCTCCGGGGTTGTGGGGCGCTGGCCTTGCCAGCGGCTCCATGCACTTTGTTCCATCCACTACTGGAAGGGAATCATCATTGGTGATAGCGTTCTTCTCATAAATGGGAGCAATGCGTCGTGGACCTCAATGCCGCCAATATGTTTGTCAGCGTGGTGGAGGCCGGCAGCCTGTCTACCGCGGCCAACCGCCTTGGGATTCCCCTGCCGACACTGAGCCGGCGGGTTCGTGAGCTCGAGCGGCAATTGAAGGTGCAGCTCCTGGAGCGTTCCGTGCGTGGCACCAAACCTACCGATGCCGGTGCGCGGTTGTACGAGCACGCCAGCCGCGGCATCGAAGCACTGGCCGAAGGCGAACAGGCGGTGATGAGCGATCAGGCGCGACTCAAAGGGCGATTGCGGTTATCGCTGCCGCCGACGTTCGAACCGTGGTGGGAGTTGCTTGCGACCTTCCAGCAGCGCTATCCCGATATCCGGGTGCACGTCTACAGCACCGAGCGGCGCGTCGACCTCATCGAGGATGGCGTCGATGTTGCGCTGCGTGTGGGCACGATCACGCATGAATCCATGGTGGCGCGGCATGTGCTGACTTATCGCCACGTCCTCGTGGCGAGCCCGTTGCTCGTTGAACGACTGGGCCTGCCAGATACCCCCGACGCCTTACATCGGTTTCCCTGTGCCACTTGGAGCGTGGGGGTCAATGCCAGCGGCGCATGGCACCTAGGCGACCAGGTGTTTGAATCCAAAGCGATGCTGTCTACGAATGACTACGCGCATCTTCGAGGTCGTGCGCTTGCCGGCGAAGTCGTCACCGAACTTCCCCCGTTTCTTGCTGCCAAGGGGATTCGTGAGAGGCGGCTAGTTGCACTGTTGCCAGAACATCCCATGCCTGAGCAGCAAATCAATCTGCTCTATCCATCGCATCGTCACCCTTCCGCAATCGTCCGGGCATACCTGGATTTTTGCCAGCAGCATGTGCCGCAACTCATTGAGCCTGCAGTGACAAGCACATAAGTGTCTGCTTGTGGCCGATGGGTGCGTGCGCGTGGCCGCCGATGCGTCGGCCGCGAGCGCGCAGGGCGACGATGACCGACAGAGAACTCCGCGCGTCGTGTTCGGGGTTACCTAAAAAAACCGGCAGCTCGCGTGTGACCCGATGAGTCGACCTATTGCTCGGCGTCCTACTGCTCGCGGGCTGGCGGCGCCTATGGGTCGGCGCGTTGATGCTGGGATCGGTATTCGCGTACACGCTTTTCATCGGCATTCTGCTTCCCGCCATCTGGTTCGAGCCGTTCGGCGGCTTGCTCAAGAACCTGGTGCTGATGCCAGCCATTCTAATGATGATGGCGCTTGGCGACCGTCAGTGAGCGACTGGTACTTTACGCTGAGGCTGTTGCACATCCTCTCATCAACGGTGCTATTCGGTACCGGTATCGGGACAGCGTTCTCAATGTGGGCCGCGAATCGTGATCGCGACCCGCGGGTCATTGCCGCCGTCACGCGCAATGTCGTGCTCGCAGACTGGCTATTCACGACGCCCGCCGTGATCATTCAGCCGCTGACGGGCTTTGCACTGGTGTATCTCCTTGGCTATCCCCTAAGTTCGCCGTGGCTGCTGTTGAGCATCGCGCTTTACGGGTTCGTCGGGGCCTGCTGGTTGCCGGTCATCGGCCTGCAACTGAGCATGCGCAACTTGGCGCGACACGCCGTGACGAACGGAGTGACTATGCCTCCTGCATACGATCGTTGTTATCGACTCTGGTACCTGCTTGGAAGGCCGGCGTTTGCCGGTGTCGTCGGAATTTTTGCGTTGCTGGTGTGGAAGCCCGCGTTGTGGGGGTGAATTGCGTGCAGAGCAAACTGGATGGCAGCTCCCGGGCAGTGATTCTCCCGGGCAGTGATTCTTGCCGTGTGGCCCAGTGTTGGGTATATTAACTATACCTTTATTATACCATTCTGTTGTGGTACAAGAACTGCATGGGCTTTGAGTACGATGCGGAAAAGAGCGCCGAGAACAAGCGCAAGCACGGTATCGATTTTGAGGAAGCTCAGGCTCTGTGGTCGGATTCTGCGCTGTTGGAAATCCCAGCGCGCGTCACCGATGAGCCGCGGTGGGTGGTGATCGGAATGATGAATGCGAAGCACTGGTCGGCGGTGATCACGCGACGCGGCGAGAATGTGCGAATCATTTCAGTAAGACGTTCGCGGGACGAGGAGGTGACGATTTATGAAAGCCAAGACATTTGATCGCAAATTTGATGCAGCAGAGAAGATCATCGATCAGCTGGATCTAAGCAAGGCCCGACGTATTGGCACAGACCCAAAGCGGGTGAATGTCGACTTCCCGGGTTGGATGGTGGACTCCCTAGACCGGGAGGCACGCCGGATGGGGGTTACGCGCCAGTCATTGATCAAGCTATGGCTCGCCGACAAGTTGGGTCAACCGGCTGCTGCTGGAAATCGCGGTAGTTGACCCGCAGTCGACGAGCGCGACTGTCTGTTCTGCGGCATTTCAATTCCGATGACGCCGTAAATTACAAAGTCCTATCGCCTGCTATTTGACCGCAATAGTGAGCCGTTGTTTTCACACAGCCTCGGCCGAAAGCCTGCGTAAGCGTGGCCGTCGATTCGCCGGCCGCGGGCGCGCAGGACGGCGATGACCAACGGTGACCTCCGCGCATTCTGTTGGAGCTGGCCGGAGAATACCCGGCAGCTCACGACTTGCCTGATGAGTTGCCCCACTTTGACGAAAAAGGGGAGGGCAAATTCGGGTCGAATTCAGGGTATGGTAGGGTAACTTTTCAAGCTCAATTTTTCCTCCCAGCCAGTCACGATTCGCCTGCAGTCCGGGGACGCAGGCGCAATCGTGTTGTCCCCGATCGTCGCAGGCGTCGAGAAGGTATGACAGGCCGTGAAGGCCCACGCTGCGACCAATTTCACAAGTTGGATATAAAAGTAGCCATTAGAGAACAAATGGAGCTACTATTATCCAGCATGAGCCAGACCCGCGACAGCCACAGTGCTCTTGCCACGTTCCGCCGCCACGGAGGCGTACTGCGGACAGGGCAAGCGCTCGCCCGCGGCATTCATCCGGCAACCCTCTATCGGCTGCACGAGGAGGGGAAGCTCACTCGTCTGACGCGTGGGCTCTACCGACTAGCCCAGTCGCCTGAATTCAGCAACCCTGATCTGGCCGTGATCGCAGCTAAGGCACCTCAGGCCGTCGTCTGTCTGATCTCTGCTCTGGCGTTTCACGGGATCACAACGCAGGTGCCACGCGTCGTCCATCTCGCGGTGCCACGCGGCGGCTATTCGCGCCTGACGATTGGTTCGCCGCCGGTGAAGGTTTACCGTTTCGATGCCGCAACCTTCAACAAAGGCATTGAGGTTTACAAGGTGGATGGACGACCCATCCGCGTCTACGGCGTCGCACGCACCGTGGTCGACTGCTTCAAGTATCGCAACAAGATCGGTCTTGATGTCGCACTGGAAGCTCTGCGATTCGCCCGTGAGCGTAAGCGGACCAGCAACCGAGAGTTCCTGGAGATCGCGCGCGCGCTGCGCCTTGACCGCATCATGGCTCCGTACCTGCAAGTCGTTCCGTGACCGAACACAAGAAGAACGTCGTGGCATCGGTGCTTGCGCGCCTGCGCAACGTGGCCGATCAAGGCGGCCACAGTTTCAATGATGTCCTGCAGTCCTACGTCATTGAGCGTTTCCTGGCGCGCCTCGCTGAGTCACCGGAAGCGGATACCCTGTTGCTCAAGGGCGCGTTGATGCTGCGAGTGTGGGGCGTGCCGCGCGCGAGGCCGACGATGGACATCGACTTGCTGCGCCGTGGTGCCGCCGATCGAGACACTCTGGCGGCGATTGTGCGGAAATGTGCCTCGACGGTCGACGAGTCCGACGGCGTGGCATTTGATGCCGATAACATGAGCGTTGAGACGATTCACGAGGAGGGCGGTTATGTTGGCACGCGTATTCGCGTACCGGCCCGACTCGAAAACGTTCGCCAGGTTGTACAGATCGACTTTGGCGTGGGCGACGCAGTCTACCCATCGGCGGTGGTCATCGAATATCCAGTCCTGCTCGGCGGGACGCCCCTGAAGTTGCACGCATATCCAGTCGAGGCCACGATTGCCGAGAAGTTTCAAGCGATGGTGCAACTCGACCTCAGCAACAGTCGCATGAAGGATTTCTACGACGTCTGGATATTGTCACGAGCCTTGGAATTTGACGGACAAGAGCTGAGCAAGTCCATTCAATCGACCTTTGAACGGCGCGAGACGCCGATTCCAACGACGCCACCCGCTGCGCTGACCGAACGCTTTTTTGGCGATCCGACGCACACGCGACAGTGGGACGTTTTCGTAACAAGAATTGATGAGCCGTCCTTGAAAGAAAAGCTGCCGACGGTCATACGGGCCATTGCTGATTTTGTGATGCCGCCGACGATAGCGGCAGCAGAGCGGAAACCTTTGCGATTGCGCTGGACCCCAAAGGGCGGTTGGTCAAGTCGGTGAAACGGCGATGACCAACAGGCAACTCCGCGCGTCCTGTTCGAGCTGATCTGAGAAAATCCGCAGCTCGCGCGTGGCCCGACGAGTTACCCCACTTCGACGTAAAAGGGGAGGGTAAATTTGGGTCGAATTTAGGGTAAGGTGGGGTAACCGGAAAAATGGCTGCGCGAACTGGCGCAAAACAAGCCATTTCCGGGTGCCTTGGATTCCGACCCTAGCCTTCAATCAAGCATACGTTCGCGTTCGATCAGACCCTGAACTGATCCGCCGCCGTCCAGCCCGGCCACCCACCGCTACTCGACGTGCACGACCTCAGCCTTGATCCGAACGCGGCGTTCCCGAGGCCCCGCTTGCGCCGCATTGACGACGCCGGGTGTGGGACGGACGATAGGGCGCAGTCACGCGGAGATCCGATGCACCGGGAATCAATTGGCATCCGCAACGGCCTGGTCGATTCGATCGGGAACACGCCGCTCATCCGACTCAAGCGATTGTCGG
>CAZCGD010000031.1:0-12007 GCA_964498105.1 uncultured Streptomycetaceae bacterium | reverse complement strand
CTGATGAACGCGCCGAATTCCTGCGGCGTGCTCGTCAACGTCTCGGCCCCCTGCGCCGCGAGGCGCTCTTTCACGTCGGAGAGCGTCAGGATGCGGCGAATCTCGGCGTTGAGCTTCGCGACCGTGTCCTTCGGCAATCCCGCCGGGCCCAGCACGCCATACCAATTGATGACTTCATAGCCCGGCAGGCCGGATTCGGCGATTGTCGGCACTTGCGGCGTCACCGGCGAGCGCCTGGAGCTCGTGACGGCGAGCGCCTTGATCCTTCCGGTATTCACGTGCGGCAGCGCGGGTGGCATGCTGCTGAAGATCATGGAAATACGGCCGCCGAGCAGATCCTGGAGAGCCGGAACGGCGCCCTTGTATGGTATGTGCAGCATCTTCACCTTCGCCATGGCGTTGAAGAGTTCGCCCGCGAGATGCTGCGGCGTGCCGTTGCCGGGCGAGCCGAAGGTGAGTTCGCCCGGGCGCGTCCGCGCGAGCGCGATCAGTTCCTTCACCGAACTTGCCGGCACTGATGGATGCGTCACAAGAATGATCGTGACCATGGCGATCAGGCTCACCGGCTCGAAGTCCTTCACGTTGTCGTACGGCATACTGCTGTAGAGGCCGGGATTGATTGCGTGCGTGCCGACGAAGCCGAGCAGCAGCGTGTAACCGTCGGGCGGCATCTTCGCCACGACTTCCGAGCCGATGTTGCCGCCGGCTCCGGCGCGGTTGTCGATGATCACCTGCTGTTTCCAGCTCTCCGAGAGGTGCTGACCGATGGTGCGGGCGAGAATGTCCGCGGGGCCCCCGGGCGGGAACGGCACGACGATACGGATGGGCTTGGCGGGATAGGCCTGTCCCGGGCCTGCCGAAGGAGACTGACCGAACGCGATGCTGCTTGCGAGCATGGCGGAGATCGACGCAAGCAATGCAAGATGCTTCCGGTAGTTCATGTCAGGCGCTCTTAGGATGGTTCAAAGGCGTAGCGGTGCCGATGATAGCATCGGCCCGGCCATTATTCAGCCGCGGACAAGACGGGGAAAACGGGGACAGCAGTACAGTGGCCTGTCATCGTGCGCCGGTTGCCGCGGCCTGGCTACCTGCCGCGAAACACCGGCGCGCGCTTCTCGATGAACGCCTTGATGCCTTCTTTCGCGTCCTCGGTCCCCTTGCACACGCCCTGGGCAAACGTCTCGAACTCCAGCCCGGCGCGCAGATCCGTTTCCAGATTGTGATAGATCGCCCGCTTGGCGAGCTGCAGCGCCACCGGCGGGCCGGCCGCGATCTTGCGGGCGAGCGCATACGCCTCGTTCATGAGCGCTTCCGGAGCGGCCACCGCGTTTACAATGCCGAGCCGCAGCGCTTCCGCCGCGTCGATCGCCTCTCCCGTAAAGATGAGCTCGCACGCCTTCGCGGTGCCGACGACGCGCGGCAGGAACCAGCTCCCGCCCCAGTCCGGCGGCAGACCGCGCTTGACGAACGCCTGGGAAAACCGGGCCGTGGCCGAAGCGATGCGCAGGTCGCAGGCGAGCGCCAGGTTCATGCCGGCGCCCGCAGCCGCGCCGTTGACCGCCGCGATGATGGGCTTCGGGCAATCCCGCATCGCCAGTATGACCCGATCGCGAACCGGCGCGAGGTGCTCGCTGGTGGTCGTCGCCTGGCCAGCCTGGTCGCGATCGCTCATGGACTTGACGTCGCCGCCGGAGCAAAAGCCCCGGCCGGCGCCCGTGATCACCATCACCCCGACGCCCGGATCGGCCGCGCACTTCACGACGGCGTCGTAGAGATCCTCGCGCAACGTGTCGCCCAGGGCATTCATTCGCTCGGGCCGGTTGAGCGTGAGGGTCGCAATCCGGTCCTTCACCTCGAACAGCAAGCACTGGTAGGTCATGGGTGGTCCTTCTTCAGTCGATTCCGGCCGCTTCGATCAAGGCCGGCGCATCAGAATAATCGGAAATGCCTCGGTCCGTCCGGGTTCGTGCATCCCTGCCTCGGAAACCCGTTCAGGAATGCCGCCGCAGCTCGTCCCAATTCGCCGGCAGGCGAACGGCCTTGGTCGTGGGTTGCGTGTGACCGCCCTCCATCACCATGACCCGGTTGCGGTGCGGGTCGCCGCACACGATGACGTGCAGCACGTCGGGACTGGACAGCACTCGAACCAGGTCATCGGGGGCTCCCGCAAACTCCGGCGGCAGCACGCCCGCATCGACCTGCTGGCGCGCGGTCGTGCGCATGGTCGCCGTGTACTTCAGTATCCAGTCGTACTCCCCGAGCCGCAGGGTGGCGTGCTCGTGAATATAGCGCTTCACGTCCGCCTTGGTATAGCCTGCTTCAGCGAGGGACTTCGCGACCGGGGGCGACAGCAGCAGCGTGACCATGATTTTCTCGGCGTCCGGGCCGCGCGCGGGAAAGTTGAACAGGCGCGTTTTCTTCATGACCTCCCGGCACAGCAGTTCGAGGGCCGTTTGGGCGCCGCTCTTGTCGGGCGTGGCGTACGGGCTGGGCGAGGAGCCCCAGTTGTTGGTGACGCCGATGGTGACGGTGCTCGCCTCCGGCGCGAAACCCTGCTCGACGTGAAACGGCGCCCACGGGGATTCCTCGTGCTCGGCGAGGGTGATGCCCAGCGGATAGCCGAACGTCCCCATGTAGCTCGCGCCCGGGCGGAATCCTGCGATGTTGCGGATGATCAGGCCGACGGCGCGACCAATGGCCGGGTTCGGCCCGCGGGAGACGAGTTGCGGGCCGCGCTGTATGCCAAGCTGGTCCACGATCGGGCCGCTGACGAGGATGTACGGAAAAATACCCGAGGAGCTGCCGATATTGTTGAGGCTGCAGCGCTCGTCTCCCAGCGCCTCGACCGCCGCGATCAGGAGCGGCATGTGCGCCGGCAGGCATCCGGCCATGACCGCGTTGACCGCGATGTTCCAGGGCGTGGCCCCGAGATTCGCCGACGGCAGCACGGCGATCTCCTCGTCGGCGTGCCGCGGCGTGTGCCTGAGGAAGGCCTCGACCCGCGCACGGGTAGGGGGAATGACGGGCAGCCCGTCGCTCCACTCCTTCTCGTTGAAATGGCGGGAGACTTCCTCGGTGCTTCCGGTGAACACGATGTCGCGCGGGTCGCGGCGGCTCACGCCCGCCGCGCCGGCGCCGGATTCCTCGCGCGTCAGGCCCTCCACGATCCGCCCGATCAGCGTCTGCCCGATGTTGCGCTCGATCTGCCCGGCGTCGTGCATGCCGATGGGGCCTGGATATTCAGCGATGCGCAGGCCGGCCACGCCGCCGGACCTGCCCGCGAGCCGGGCGAGCACGGAGAATCCCGTGGTGGTCACGACGACGCTGGGGATCCCGGCTTTCTCGGCTTCGGTGGCCGGCCGCGCCGCGGCCGGAGCGCAGGTTCCTCAGGCGCCGTTGCCCGAGATCACCGCATCGCAGCCTTTCTCACTGGCGAGCGCCGCCATGCGCTGCGCGAGCTCGCGCTGCTTCGACGGATCGTCGCTTCCGGGGGTGTGCGGAAACTCCGTGAAGGGGATGATTTCCAGGTCTGGAAATTTCTGCCTGAGCAGCCTGCGGATGACCGGAAACGTCTGATCGCCCTTGAAGACGCCGTTCCAGAACTCGCCGACGGTCTTGCCGTTGAGGCTGTCGAGACGCCGCGCGGCGCCGGCCTGCTTGACGGCCTCGATGCCAAGAGGGCTCACCACTTCCTGCTTTTTCATATCCATCGTGTCTTCTTTCTCGCGCGGCAGCGCGCCGCGGTGTTGGCCGTTTCCGGGCCGCCTACTGCACGGTCAGTTTCAATTCCCTGACGAGCCGGGTCCACTTGTCCATGTCGGCCTTGATGAACTGGGCGAACTCGGCCGGCGTGTTGCCGACGGCATCCATTCCCAGCGTCAGGAACCGCTCCTGCATGCCCGGCATCTTCAGCAGCCTGATGACCGACGCATGGATGCGGCTGATGGCCTCGGCCGGGGTGCCGGCGGGCGCCACCAGGCCCGCCAGGCCGCTCGCCGAGAAGCCCGGGTATCCCATCTCGGCGATCGTCGGCACCCCGGGCACGCTGCTCGAACGCTCGAGGCTCGACACGCCGATCGCGCGCAGGCGCCCCGCTTTCACGTGGGGCATGGCCGACGGTATGGTATTAAAGGAAACCGCCACGTCGCCTGTGAGGATCGCGGCGGTGGACTGGCCGCCACTCTTGTAGGGGACGTGGACCAGGTCGGTTTTCGTCGCCTGCTTCAGCAGCTCCACCGCCAGGTGCGAGCTCGCGCCATGTCCTCCCGAACCGTAATTTATCGCGCCGGGCCGGGCTCTCGCGAAGCGAACAAACTCGGGGAAAGTCTTCGGAGGAAGCGACGGATGAGTGACGAGAATGTTGGAGAGCATCACTACCAGGCTGATCGGCGCGAAGTCCCGGAGCGTGTCGTAGGGCAGCCTCGCATACATGCCGGGATTCACCGTGTGGCCGAGGTTGACCATCAGGATGGTGTAGCCGTCGGCGGGCGACTTCGCCGTCACTTCCGAGCCGACGATGCCGTTTGCGCCAGGCCGGTTATCGATCACGATCCGCTGCCCGAGCGCCTCGGACAACTCGTTGACGATAGCGCGCGCGGTCACGTCCGTGCCGCCCCCCGGGGCGAACCCCACGATCATCCGTACCGGCTTGACGGGGTACGCCTGCGGCAATACGGCGGGGCTGGCCAGCAGGGCCGCAACGCAAAGTGCCATCCGCATCATGGGGAAAGGCCCGGGTGCTCGAGTCAGCCCTGGATTCTATAGAAGTTCGTGCGCGAAGACTTCTCCCGGCCTGGCGTCGTGCTGATGTTCAGAGCAGCCTCAACAGCCGGCGTGACGGCTAGCGCAGATACTCCCGCTGCCAGTTCCGGTAAACAGCGCTGCCCATCAGGCGCTCCATTTCCTCCGGCGTGGCGATGCGGGACTTGAGGTCGGCCGGGGCGCCGCCGGCGTAGAGATGGGCATAGGTGTCGCGCAGCGCCTTGACCACGGCGGCGACCGCCGGATGCCCTTGCAGGCAGAAGCGCACCCCGCGCGCCGCCAGTTCTTCGCGCGTCAGGCCCGGCGCAGTTCCGACGATAATCGGGATCTGGATCGCCGCGCGTATCGCATCGAGGTGATCGAGCTTTTTCAGGCCGGTCACGAAGACGGCGTCCACTCCCGTGGAGGCGTAGGCTTTGACGCGGGCGACGACGTTCCCGATGTTCTCGATCTTGACCGATGCCGTGCGGGCCGCGATCACGAGCGACGGGTCCCGGCGTGCCGCCAGCGCGGCGCGCAGCTTTCCTTTCATCTCATCAATAGAAATGAGCTCGTCCCCGGTCGAGCCGAAGCGGGCCGGCATGACCAGGTCCTCGATCGCAAGCCCGGACAGGCCCGCGTGTTCGAGTTCCTCGACGGTGCGCATGACGTTCAACGCGTTGCCGTAGCCCTGGTCGGCGTCGACGAACAGGCTGAGATTGCTGTAGCGCATGATGCGGCGCACCTGGTCCGCAAACTCGGTCAGGGTGTGCACCGCGAGGTCGGGCGCCGCCAGCACGGTGGCCGCGCACACGGAGCCGGACAGGATCCCGAGCTCGTAGCCGACCGATTCCGCGACGCGCGCGGACAGGGCATCGAATACCGTTGCCGGCGACAGGCACCGCGGCCCGGCGAGAACCGCCCGGAATCTCTGTCGTTTTTCAGTGGGAGTCATGAGTCAGTATGGGTTGGCGCCGAAGAGCCAGTTATGGCCGAGAAAGAACGCGGCGAAGAGGGCGAAGCCAATCGCCGGCCGCATCCAGCCGATCTCGCCCCAGATGATACGGTTGCGGCCCTGGGCAACGGCGACGAACGGGAGGTTGGAGGTCACGGCGGCGAAACGGGCCCAGTCCGGGTTTGCCTTCTTGCGGGTATCCATCAGGATCGTCCCGAGGCCCGCGAGCAGCAGGAAGCCGCCGAACAAGACGAGCGACGCCAGGTCGCCGCGCGCGAGGATGTGCGCGGCAGCCCACAGCATGATTCCCCACATGATCGGATGGCGCGTGATGCGGATCATGCCGCGCGCGGGATCCTCGCTCTTCAGCAGCTGGTCCGCGCCCACCATCGTCGGGTTGCGCCAGTAACCGCAAGCGATCAGGGCGAACGCGAACGGCATAACCAACACGGGCAGAAAGCGCAGGCCGGTCCACAGCGGCTCGCGCGGCGCCTCCGCGTACGCCAAGCTCATCCAAACGAGCGCCGCGAGCGCGACGGCCGAATACAGGCCGCGGTACGGCCACTCGCCCAGCGCCTTCACCAGCACGGCGCGCAACGGCGTGCTCGGCACGAAGTGCGTGAGCAGGAATACCACTGTGGCTGCGAGGAGAGCAGTCATCCGGTCGAGTCGTCAGTCGCCACTTGTCACTGGTACTTGATGCCGGCGTCCTTGATGACCTTGCCCCATTTTACGAGACCGGACCGCATGGTGGCGGCGAGCGTTTCCGGCGTGCCCCCAACGGTTTCCACGCCGGTGCTGAAATGCCGTTCTTTCACGTCCGGCCGGTTCGGATTGATATTCATATCCATCCCGGTGCCAGGTGATGAAATGACAGCTCTACTACCGGCGCCCGGGAATCACGATTCGCGGCGCGCTCGCCTGGCACATCGAAAAGGTCATCGCAGATCCTTGCTGGAGATTGTATGGGGTTTACCGGGCCAAGTCCTGTATCCTGAAAGTTCAGGATTCAAATCCCGACCCCATTGCCTGATTGCCGGGCGCGACCTCGGCGGCGCCGGCCGCTCCGAGCCGAGAGCGTTTGCGTGGGGGGCGCATGGCTGAATTCCAGCATGCGGACACTCGGGCGCCCCGCGCGGAACGGATTACTATAGCAACCCGGATGACGCGGCTTTCGCGTCTTGATCGACCCCAATGGAGGAGCAGCGAAGATGAAGGTTTATGAAAGACTGGCCCATGCGTTCAAGGCGGAAGGCACACGAGCGACGTTCGGCATGATGGGCGACGGCAACATGTACTGGATCTACGCGCTCGACAGGATCGGCGTCAAGGTACACGAGGTGCGCCACGAAGGCGCGGGGCTCGGGATGGCAGACGGCTATGCGCGGACCACGCATACCCCGGGCGTTGCCACTGCAACCTGCGGCCCGGGCGTCACGCAGCTCGCCACCGCGCTGGTGACCGCCAGCCGTGCACACTCGCCGCTGGTCGCTTTTTGCGGCGAAGCTCCCAGCACGGACGACGAGTACGCCCAGTTTCTGGACCAGTCGCGCTTTGCCGCCGCCTGCGAAACTGGATTTGTCCGCCTCGTGTCGCCTGACCAGGCGGACGATGTCGTGCGCAAAGCATTCTATCTGGCGAAGACCGAGAACCGCCCCATCATGCTGAGCTGCCCGATGGACATCCAGCAGAAGACGTTCGAGGACGACGATGAAGCGTACCAGCCGTCCTCGACGCTCTTCACGCGCGGAGCCGTGCACCCGGACGCCAAAGCGTTGGCACAAGCCGCCGATATGGTGGCCGGCGCCAAGCGGCCCGTAATCATCGTGGGCCGCGGCGCTCAGTGGGCGGGGGCCGGCCCGGCAGTGCTCAAGCTCGGCGATCGCATTGGCGCGCTGATTCTGACGTCGCTGCTGACGAAGACCTTCCTCAGCGAATCCGAGTATCACGCGGGTATCTCGGGCTTGTACGGCTCGCGCACGGCCATGCATTTGGCCCACGAAGCCGACCTGGTCATCGGCGTGGGGGCGAGCTTGAACCGCCACACGCTCGAAAACGGCTACATGTATCCCGAAGCCCGCTATGTGCACGTCGATTCACAGCCGCACCTGATGATGGGCGGCGGCCGGGCCGCCGATTGCTATCTTCAGGCGGATGCCAGAATCGGCGTCGAGGAACTGGAAAAACTGCTCGCCAGCCGCGGCGTGAAGTTGGCCGGCTACCGCACGCCCGACGTGAAAGCCAAGCTCGTCAATCACCAGGCGGACCGCACGGAATTCGAGATGGATCCGGGCACCGTCGACCCGCGCGAGGCCGTGATCGCCCTCGACCAGATCGTGCCGCCGGAGATCGGGGTGCTTTCAGGCAGCGGCATGACCTCGGCGTTCTGCAGCATGCTGATGACGCGCCGACGTGAGCTGGTGCAGGGCGGGCACTTCTTCGGCTGCATCGGGCAGATGCTGCCGGCGGCGATGGGGGCGGTCGTGGCCACGGGCAAACCCGCCATGCTGCTCGACGGCGACGCCAGCGTGATGATGCATCTTGCGGAGTTCGAGACGGCGGTGCGCTACAACATGCCGCTGCTCGTGATCGTGATGAACAACGAGGCGCTGGGCGCCGAGTATTACAAGCTCGACGCGCACAAGATGGAGACTCGGGGTTCGCAGATCACGACACCGGACCTGGGCAAGGTGGCAGTTTCGTTTGGCGGGCGCGGCTGCAAAGCGACGACCATCGATGAGCTGTCCTCCGCCGCAAAGGAGTTCGTGGCAAAACCGGGCCCGATGATGGTCGACCTGCGCATTTCAAAATCGGTGCCGAGCATACCCTATCGGCGCATCCACTACGGGCGGGATGAGTAGTCCGTGCGCAGAAAAATAATCCGGTTACCCGCGGACTCTAGCGCAGCAAGCCGACCAGTTGCGATACTTTCTTCACCTCGCGGAAGTTGCGGATCACCCTGATGCTCGCTTCGAAGTTCTCCCCGGAAAACTTGGCAAACGGCGCCAGCGCGCGGTATTTGACTTCGACGTCGGCCCACGCTATGCCGAGAATGGCGGCCCCTCTGGGCGCATAGACCGCACTCGAATAACTCCGGCCGTCTCTGGTCCTGATAGTTACGATCGCACCCGACTTGTAGCGCTCGAGGTTCTCCGTGGGCGGATCGGCGACCCGCACTTTGCCGAGCAGGCCGCGGATCACCGGATTGTTGATCTTGTCCTCGAAGGCGTGCACCCATGAGAAGTCCCGGTCAGCGACGCCGGCGGCGGCAAAATATGCCGGGCTGTGCGCAACGCCAATCAGATCGGTCGGATACTGCGGACCCGTCAAAGTCTTGAAACCGGGACGGGAGATCGTAATCGTCTCGACCTCATCCGGCGAGACGTCGCCGGCGCGGGCGGCATTGGCCGCGGCTTCGGCGGTACTATGGTTGGGGTGGCCACCGGGCACCAACTTGATGCCCATGTCGGTCAGGATGCTCCAACGCTTGCCAAAATCGCGGGTGACTTCGGCGACGTCCGGCTGGTTGCCGTAGACTTCGAAAAAACCGCGCTCGTTCTCGAGGATATTCTCCTCGGCCAGAAAGCCCATTCCGGCCGCCTGCGCTGCATTCACGCCCAGCATGGCGGCAAGTCCGGCGTGGTACTCCCGGGCCACGCTGGTATTGGCCGCGGCGTGCAGTCCACCCATCGAAGTCGCCACGAGGGCGATCGCCTGCGCCATTTGCGGCTGGCTCAACTTCATCAAGTATCCCGCCGCAACCGCGCCAGCGAAACCGGCGACGATGCAGCCGTGAAAGCCTTTCTTCTGCAGGCCGCCTATCATCGCGCCGTTGATGCGTCCGGCCACTTCGTAGCCCAGAACGATGGCGGCAAGCACGCCCTGACCGCTGGCGCCGGTCTTCTCCGCAACGGCGAGTGCAGTGGCGCACGCGGTTGTGCCGGCATGGACGATGTTGCGCAGGTCGCTGTCGTCCGAAGCCGCTGCGTCGCTCATCACGGCATTCACCCGCGCTGCCGCCGCGACCGGCAGCTTCTCCGCCGCCCCGAACCAGATCGTGGCCTCGGGCTTGCCGCCGCGCTCCAGCTCCAGTTCACGAATGATTCTGGATGATTCAATCGTCGAGCCCAGGGATGCGCTGGCGATGGTGCTGGAGATGAGCATCTCCGCGTGTTCGATGGCCTTGGGAGGCAGGTCCGCGTAGCTGTGCCGGGTCACGAAGGCCGCAATTTCTCCCGCAATAGTCATCACATTCCTCGCTTACATCGCTGCTGGAGTTGTAGCTATGGCAGTTCCAAGCTCGTTGGCCACGGCTTGCTCGACGACGGTGCCCTTGAAGAAGGCCGGGTTGTTGCCGGTGTGCAGACGCGCGGCGTTGGTGAAGGTGAACTCCCGGAAATCCTGGTCCGTCACGAAGCCCTTCTCCACCATCTCGAACGCTTCAGGAATCACCTCCCTGAAATCGGGCACGTCGAAATGCGTGAAGTCGGAGCTGAAGACCGGCCGCAGCCGAACGCCCATGCGGGGATCGAAGGCCCACATCGTTGCCCGGTCGTCCGCCTCGCAGCCGAAGTAGAAGTTGCCGGAGAAGACTGCCCGGACATCCGCTTTTGAGTTGATTCCTGCTGCTTCAAAATCGTCCGACACATGCTCGGGCCGCGCGAGCTCTTCGAGACTGCACTCCGGACGGAAGGCGTCGAGGCTCCCCATGATCGCATCGGCGTTGGCTTTCAATCGCTGATCGCCATAGCGGCCGATAAGCTGATGCAGCTCGGCGATGCTGGTTGCGTTCGGGTACTGCAATGCGGCATGGCGGCGCTTCTCCCAGTGTTCGATCATGTCGCCGACCATCTGACAAGCCCAACTCACACCGCCTTCCATGAAGCCGAAATTGAGGCTGGGGTAGCGGCGCGCGACACCACCCAGGAATACGCCCCGCGCGAAGGCGTGGTTCGATTCGGCGAAGTGACCGACGTGGTTGTAGGTGAAGTTGCTGATGGAGGCGCGATCCGACCAGCGGGGGCTGCCCGAGTGCTGCGTCACGGCCACGCCGAGCTCGACGCAGCGCTGCCAGAACGGGTCGTAGTCATAGGGGCTGTCGAGCGCGATGTTATCGCAGTACCAGGCGGCCTTTTGTGGATCGATTCCCACCGCCGCGCTGGGGATTTCGCGTTCCTGGTTTCCGCGCAGCATGATCGCTTTGAAACCCAGCTTGCCGACCGCGTATTCCAGCTCTTCAATAGCTGCGTCCGGCGTACGGGCGGGGATGATGGCTACCGGCGCAAACCTTGCGGCAAACGGCGCGAACATGTCGGCCGTCATCCTGTTGTAGGCGCGCGCCGCGGCCCGGCTCAGGCCGTCCTCGGCTATGGTGTTGATGGTAAGCCCGAAGCTCGGATAGATCACCGCGAAATCGATGCCCAATTCCGGCAGGCGCTCGTTCAGCAACGCCGGCAGCAGCGCCGTTGCCTTGTCGAGCGTATTGCTGGTCACACCCCACCAGATGGTGCGGCGCAGGCGATGGTGCTGGCGTTCCGGCCCGGTGGCCTGGTACCACGCGTCCCTTCCACGCCAGAGCGCTCTCATCTGGTCGACAGATCCAGGGCCGCCCACTTCGCTCAGGTACTCGAGAAAGATCGGAATCGGCTCCATCCAGTGGCCGTCGCCGTCGATCACCGGGTGCTTCAGCCCGGCGCGGATCTCTGCCGCTCGATGCTCCATGGTTACCGCTCCTTTTGCTGATCAATAGCAGGTCCCCCGGCGCCGGCACTCCTGCGGAATAGGTGGCGCCGCCACGAGCGCAACGCCCGCCACGACCACGGTTGCGAAGACAAGTCGTTGCGCAGCCTGCATGGCCCCTTATAATCGCTCCAACCCGGTTTCCACGCAATGAGCCCGATCTATTCATGAAGCACCGGACATTCGGCCGCAGCGGCATCAAGGTCTCGGAAATCATCTTCGGCGCCGGCGCTGTCGGCGGCATCCTCGTCCACCAGGACGATGCGACGAAGCGGGAGGCGATCCGCCGGGCGCTGTCCGGCGGCATCAATTGGATCGATACCGCCGCGCAATATGGCAACGGCAAGTCGGAAGAAGCGCTCGGCTGGCTGCTGCCCGAGGCCGGAGCAACACCTTATCTTTCGACCAAGTTTCAGCTCGATGTAGAGAATCTAAGAGACATCCCGGTGCAGATCGAGGAGCGCCTGATGGCGAGCCTTGCCCGGTTGAAGCGTTCATCGGTCGACCTGCTGCAGCTGCACAATCGGATCGGGTCGAAGCCCGGCGGCCGGGTGATGACGGTCGAGCAGATCC
>CAZCGD010000030.1:0-2676 GCA_964498105.1 uncultured Streptomycetaceae bacterium | reverse complement strand
TTCATGCCGATGTGAAACTCCCCCGCATACCCGCCGCCGCTGGCCTCGGTGAGGGCGAGCATGAGGCGGCTGCCGCCGCGGCGGAAGAGGCCGTCTTCGCTGTTCTTCTGGGTGCGCTTGCCATGGACGGAGTAGGGCGCGCGGGCGAGGACGCGGTCGGTGACCACCTCGTCGAAGTAGAGCTGTGAAGTGATTTCGTTGCCCAGGGCCGGACCGGCGAGTACGCGGACCTTGAAGTGAATGTGAACGGCCCGCCCCGGGTACCAGCCGGGGTAGATGGTCGTGAAGCGCACGGCGCCGTTGGCGTCCGTCACCTGGTGGCCCCGCAGGAATTTTTTACCGGCTGTATTGCCACCCGAATCCGAATACACGCCCGCTGCGTCGCAATGCCATACGTCCACCATCGCGGCCGCGAGCGGGGTGCAGCCCGCGTTGCCGACGGCAGAGACGCGCAAGGCGAGCGCCAGCGGCACGCCTTCTTTCACGGACCTGTCCGTCGGATCGGACCGGATGTCGGAACGGTTGAGGCGCACGTCCGTGAAGAACGGCCCCTCCGTCTGCTCCGGCGTCACGACGCAGGAAGGCAGCGTTTGAGCCATACCGGACCGCGGCGATACGCCACTGGCAAGCATTGCGGCCCCGCCGAGCAGAGCCAGCGCTTCGCGGCGAGTCAGGATGTGGCCGACTTGATGGTCATCGTTTTGCATGAGTGACGAGTCTACCGCAGTGCGGGCTGGGCGGAAGCTCCACCACCAAGGACGCCGAGGCCGCCAAGAAAAGCCTCGACACTAAGGACACGAAGGACACGAAGGAATCAATAATCCGGCTCTTTCGCGAGGCATGCTAGTAGAATCCGCTCTGCGTGCACATTCCAGAGAAGCGTGATATGTCCAGCCAATCCACTACGCCGCCTGCCGCGCCGGATTCGTTGCCCGGGCGGCTGGCTGCAGTAAACCAGGATGCGATCTTGCTCGTAGGACGCATCGTGCTCGGCGTGATCTTCGTCAAGAGCGGGCTCCAGAAACTCCTGGCCCTGGGCGCGTTCGCGGCCAGCCTTGCCGGCCGGGGGGTTCCGCAATCCGCGACGTGGGCCGTGATCGGCGCGACCGTCGAGTTCGTCGGCGGCATCATGATCATCACCGGTTTCAAGGCGCGCTACGCGTCGCTGCTGATGATCCTGTTCGTGATCGTCGCAACCGGGATCTCGCACCGCTACTGGGATTTCGCGGAAGCCGCCGCGCGGCGCGCGCAGGAGAGCCAGTTCTTCAAGAACCTCTCGATCATGGGCGGCTTCATCCTGCTGTTCGCGGCCGGCCCCGGCCGCTTCAGCATCGATGGCTGGCTGGCATCGAGAAGGCGAAACAAGTAGTAACCAAGGGAGAAGTTCTATGTTCGGAAATTTCCGTGACCGCAAAGTAGCAGCCACATTGCTTTTGCTGCTATTCCTCGCTGCGCTTTCCGGCGATCTGTTCGCCCAGACCAAACCCAGGCGTACCGAGATCGGCGGAGAGCCGCCGCGGTCGATCATGTGGGTGGGGAACAGTTTCTTTTACTACAACAACAGCATGCACAGCTACGTCAGGGACCTGGTGCGGGCGGCAGACCCGAAAATGGGGCACCGTGGCACGTCGGTGACGATCGGCGGCTCCGGCTTCGACTGGCACGACATGGAGTCGTATTTCCGGCCTAACGGCATCGGAAAATACTCCTTCGTTGGCGACAACGAGATCCGGTTCAACAAGTTCGACAAGCTGTTCGACGCCGTCATCATGATCGACTGCAGCCAGTGCCCCATCCACCCGAAGCTGAAGCCGGTATTCCACGAGTACGCGAAGAAGCAGAGCGACATCGTCCGCAAGCACGGCGCGGCGCCGATCTTCCTCATGACATGGGCCTACAAGGACAAGCCGGAGATGACGGCGCAGCTCGCAGAGGAGTACACCATCGCGGGCAACAACAATGACGCGCTGGTCATCCCGTCCGGCCTGGCGTTCGCGAAGGCGATCGCCAAGCGGCCCGACCTGGAGCTCTACCAGCCGGACAAGCGCCACCCGAGCCTGCTCGGCACCTATCTCTCGGCGGCGACGGCGTACGCGGCCGTCTACAGGAAATCACCGGTCGGCAACAAGCACACTGCGGGCATCGACGACGAAACCGTCAGGTTCCTGCAGACGGTCGCATGGGAAACCGTTCAGGATTACTTCGGCAGATAGGAAGCTTCATGAAGATCAAGGCGGCGAATGGCGTTGCGCGGATACTCAAGGCCGAGGGTGTGCCCTGGGTGAGTTGCTATCCCACCAACCACGTGAACAACGCGCTCGGCGAGGAGGGCGTGCCGATCCTCATGATGGGCGAGGAGCGCTTCGCGGTGGCGGTTGCCGACGGCTACTCGCGGGTGACCTGCGGCAGGAAAATCGGCGTGTGCACGGTCATGTCGAACCTCAACGCCGCAGGCATACAGATGGCCTACGGCGCAATTGGACAGGCGTGGGAGGATTCGTCGCCGCTGCTGGTCATCGCGGAGGGCGTGGACCAGGGCGGGAGCCGGCACACGCATTTCGACATTGCCGGGGCGCTCAAGTCGGTCACCAAGTGGGTCGGGAAGATTGATCGCGCCGATCTGGTGCCGGACTACCTGCGCCGCGCGTTCACGCACCTGCGCTCGGGCCGGCCCGG
>CAZCGD010000029.1:0-6172 GCA_964498105.1 uncultured Streptomycetaceae bacterium | reverse complement strand
GCGCGTGAAGCTCTACAAGGGCACGGTGTTGACGGTGGGCCGCGCGTCGAAATCAGATTCGCTGTTCGATCCGGCCATCTCGACGTTCGAGGACGACAAAGGCGCCTACAACCAGGCCGACGCGGGGGGCTTCATCCGGCTGAACGCGCTGCGTCTGCGCATCGCGGCGAAGCTGAAACGCAAGAACTGAACGCCCGAGAAAGACAAAGCAATAATTGAACCGCCGAGACGCCGAGAGAAACAAGAATAATAATTTCAGGCAGGAAAGACCATTGGACTTCATAATTTGAATCGCCTTGTTCTTGCTGAGTATTTCTTGTTGATTCTATTCCGGCAGTTCGATTGGTTTTTGAATTTATTTTGGTCTTGGTTTTCTTGGCGTGCTTGGCGGTCTTGGCGGTTCAACTGTAGTTCTCGCTTTTACTTGGCGGTTCAGGTTTGCGGTAAGATTGCGCCGGCGTTGAAGGGGGGGACCATGCCGTCTTTCGATATCGTGTCCGAAGTCAATCACGTCGAGATCCGCAACGCGGTGGACCAGTGCAACAAGGAGGTCACCAACCGCTTCGATTTCAAGGGCTCCGACGCGCGGGTGGAGATCGACGAGAAAGAAAAGACGCTGGTCGTGTTCGCCGACGACGAGTTCAAGCTGCGCCAGGTGCGCGACGTGCTGACCGGCAAGCTCGCCAAGCGGGGGGTCGATATCCGCGCGCTCGAGCCCGGGAAGACGGAAGCGATCGGCGGCGACAAAATGAAGGAGACGATCAAGGTGCGCGACGGTATCGAGCAGGAGCGCGCCAAGACCGTGGTCAAGCTCCTCAAGGACAGCAAGCTGAAGGTCCAGGGCAGCATTCAGGGCGACCTGGTGCGCGTCTCCAGCGCCAAGAAGGACACGCTGCAGGAAGCAATCGCGCTGGTGCGAAAATCGGTGACCGACCTGCCGCTGCAGTTCAAGAATTTCCGTGATTAGCTCGTAAATCGTAAATGGTGAATCGTAAATCGTAAGAAACGCAGATCACCGAAACGCGTTACCGATTCACGATCTGCGATTTACGATTTACGATTCACGATTCACGATTTACGATTTACGATTCACGGCCTTTAAGGCCGGCGCTCCAGCGATCGTAGACGCAGTCCGCCACCGCGTTGAGGGTCCGTGTTTTTTCCTCGAGCGATTCCGTCATCTCCGCCGGCGTCTGCACCGACGGCGTGCGCCGCGCCAGCGCTGCCACTTCCTTGCCCCAGTCCTTGCACCAGGCCCGTATCAGGTCCGGCGTCATCTCGACGTGGCACTGCATGCCGAGGTGAGGACCGAGGACGAACGCCTGGTTTTCGCACCACGGGCTGGAAGCGATGCGCGCCGCGCCGGGCGGAAGCGAGAAGGTCTCACCGTGCCAGTGAAAGGACTCGAACGATCTCATGCCGCCGAACCAGCGCCCGGCGGCGTCGTCATGCACGATGTCCACCCGGCCCCAGCCGATCTCTTTCACCGGGTTGCGCGTCACCACGCCGCCCAGGGCCTTGGCAATTAGCTGCCCGCCGAGGCAATGCCCCAGCACCGGCACCCCTTCATCAACCGCCGAACGGATGAGTTGCAGCGCCGGCGCGATCCACGGCAAGTCATCGTTGACGCTCATCGGCCCCCCCATGAAGACGAGGCCGCTGAATTCGCGCGGGTTGCGGGGAATTTCCTCGCCCTCGTCCACCTTCAGCACCCGCCACGGCACGTCGTGGCGGGTGAGGTATGTGGCAAAATAACCGGGTCCCTCCGTGGGCGCGTGGCGAAATATCGCGACGGGTTTCATGGTTCAGCGGGGATGGAAATCATGGTGAGAAATATTAGGGCATTCGCCCTGCTTTTCCTACTCGCCCCCGGCGTCGCGGCGGCGGCGGACATCAATGTCCTGGCCCTGACCGCCGGCAAGGCGGTGGTCTCCATCGACGGCGGCAAGCCGCGAGCGCTGACGGTCGGACAGACCACCCCCGAGGGCGTCAAGCTGATCAGCGCGAGCAGCGAGTCGGCCACATTCGAGGTCGGCGGCCGGCAACAGACGCTCGCGGTCGGCCAGGGGGCGGCGGTAGCGAGCACGGCGCCAGCCCGCGGCGGCGACACCATCATCCTCAACGCCGACTCGCGCGGACACTTCATCACTACCGGGGTGGTAAACGGCGTCAGCCTTCGGTTCCTGGTGGACACCGGCGCGACTTCGGTCGTGCTTTCCAGCGCCGACGCCCGGCGCGCGGGTGTCAATTACCTGACGGGAGCGCGTGTCCTCACCCAGACGGCCAACGGGGTGGTCCCGGTGTATACCGTCAAGCTGGACACCCTGCGCGTCGGCGATATCACGGTGAACAACGTGGACGCCGCGGTGATCGAAGGCGACAAGCTGCCCTTCGCGCTCCTCGGAATGAGTTTTCTGAACCGGATGGAGATGAGGCGCGACGGCAGCACGCTGACGCTGATCCGCCGCTACTAAGTAAGGGATGAGGGAAGGAGCCGTTCCGGGTTCCGGGTTCCGGGTTCCGGGTTCCAGGTTCCAGGTTCCAGGTTCCAGGTTCAAGGTTCAAGGTTCAAGGTTCAAGGTTCAAGGTTCAAGGTTCAAGGTTCAAGGTTTAACTTGGAACTTTGAACTTGGAACTTTGAACTTTGAACTTGGAACTTTGAACCGGGTGTCGCCCGTATCTCGTCACTCGACCCCCGACACTCGACACCCGTCGTCGTCTCAGCGCTTCTTGCGAGAAGCGGGCCCCGAATACTGATTCCCTGCTCCCGAATTCTTTTGGCCGGAGCCACCTTCCGCGACGAGGGACAGCAGGTGGCCGAATTTGGCGCGCTTGGTCCGCAGGTAGTCGCGGTTGGCCTTGCCCGGAGCGACCTCGACCGGCACCCGCTCGGCAACAGTAAGCCCATACTCCCCGAGCTGCCGCACCTTGTCCGGGTTGTTGGTCATGAGGCGCACTTTCCGCACGCCCAGGTCGAAGAGGACGTGCGCGCCCGCCTTGTAGTCGCGCATGTCGGCGGCGAAACCGAGCGCGTGGTTTGCCTCCACCGTGTCGCGGCCCTGGTCCTGCAGCGCGTAGGCGCGGATCTTGTTGAGCAGGCCGATGCCGCGGCCCTCGTCGAACATGTAGATCAGCACGCCGCTGCCGGCTTTCTCGATCATCGTCAGCGCCGCGTCGAGCTGCTCGCCGCAATCGCAGCGCTCGGAGCCGAAGACATCGCCTGTGAGGCATTGGGAATGCAGACGGACCAGAACCGGCCGGTCGGGCTTGACCTCTCCCTTCACCAGCGCCACGAACGCCTGCGTCTCCAGGTTGTCGCTGTAAACCATGCAGCGGAACTCTCCGGCCTTGCGCGTGGGCAGGCGGGTCTCCGCGCGACGGCGGATCTGGCGCTCGTTCTGGCGATAACTGATGAGATCGGCGATCCCCAGGATCTTGAGATTGTGCGCGCGCGCGAAGCGCTTGAGGTCCGGCATGCGTGCCATGGCGCCATCTTTCTTCATGATCTCGCAGATCACGCCGGCGGGCTTCAAGCCGGCGAGCCGCGCCAGGTCCACGGCGGCTTCGGTATGGCCGCGGCGCGCCAGCACGCCGCCATCCACCGCGCGGAGCGTCTGCAGCCGGCCTGGGCGGATCAGGTCGGCCGGCTTCGCATTGTCCGCAATGGCGACCGCGATAGTGCGCGCGCGGTCGTGCGCCGACATGCCCGAACCCACGCCTTCGCGCGCGTCGATCGGCGTCGAAAACGCGGTGCCGAAACGGGTCTGGTTGCCGGTGTCATCAGTGATGAGCGCAAGCCCGAGGGCCCGCATGCGCGTCTCCGTCAGCGCGAGCGAAACGAGCCCCCGCCCGTGGGCTACCATGAAGTTGATCGCCTCGGGCGTAGCCTTCTCCGCCGCGAGGAACAGATCGCCCTCGTTCTCGCGGTCCTCGTCGTCGACGATGATCACCATCCTGCCCTTGCGCACCTCCGGCAGGATGCTCTCGACCACGTATTCGCTGGTTTTCCTGTGCTCAGTCATTCGGAAAATCCTCTAACCGCAGAGACGCAGAGGCGCTGAGGACATCAACGTGAAAACCAGCAAAAGCACCATCAAAAGTTGCGCCGCGAGCGCATGTTTGCGTGTACACGTTCAAATCTCTGCGCCTCCGCGCCTCCGCGGTTCAAGATGGTTGCGATTCAGCCGACGGGATTCGAGCGGGCAATCAGCCGCATGAACTCGGCGCGCGTCTTCTCGGTGTTGAACTCGCCGGTGAAAGCCGAGGTGGTCGCGATCGAATGTTGCTTCTGGATGCCGCGCATCACCATGCACATGTGCTGCGCCTCGATCACCACCGCCACGCCCTGCGGCTTCAGCGCTTCCTCGATGCAGTTGCGGATGTCCACGGTGAGGCGCTCCTGCACCTGGAGCCGGCGCGCGAAGGCATCCACCACGCGCGGATTCTTGGAAAGCCCGACGATGCGCCCCTTCGGAATGTAGGCGACGTGGCACTTGCCGAAGAACGGCAGCACGTGGTGCTCGCACAACGAGTAGAGCTCGATGTCCTTGACGATCACCATCTGCTGGTATGCCTCGCTGAACATCGCCGAGCGCAGGATCTGCGCGGGGTCAAGCTCGTAGCCGTGCGTCAGGAACTGCAGCGCCTTCGCCACCCGCTCCGGCGTCTTCTGCAGGCCCTCGCGGTCGGGGTTTTCCCCGAGGTCCTTGAGGATGGAACGGTAATTCCGGGCGATCCTGCGCACCGTCGTCGGGTTGTACAGATCGCTCCGCGCGTAGCCGTTGCCCTCGTTTTCTTCGAGCATTTTTCTTTTCAGTGTCATGGGTAAATTCCCGTGAGCGGTGAGCGGTGAGCGGTGAGCGGAAATAGCGAGTTCGGCTCGAAACCTCTCGTCTCCTGCCGCTTACTGCTAACAGCTTACCGCTTACCGCTTACCGTTCACCGAGCATTCTACGCGAGCCGCTCGCGGATTGACTTGACGATGCCCTCCTGGTTGAGACCGGCGTGGGCGAGCTGAATTCCCGGGTCGCCGTGATCGATGAAACGGTCCGGTAGCCCCAGTTGCAGCACGGGGACATTTATCCCGGCCTTTTGCAGGGATTCCAGCACGGCGCTCCCCGCGCCGCCCGCGACGACGTTCTCTTCCACTGTCACCAGCAGGTCGTGGGAGTCCGCCAGCTCGCGGACGAGAGCGTCGTCGAGCGGCTTCACGAACCGCATGTTTGCGACCGTGGCGTCGAGCTCCCCGGCCGCCGCCAGCGCGGGCTTCAGCATGGAGCCGAAGGCGAGGATCGCGATTCTTTTCGACTGGCTGACGGACGCCCTGCCCCTGCGCCGGATCTCGCCGCGGCCGATGGGCAGGGCGATCATCTCTTTCCTGATCTCGACGCCGGGGCCGGTGCCGCGCGGATAGCGCACCGCGACCGGCGTGTTCATCTGGAAAGCGGTGTACAGCATCTGCCGGCACTCGTCCTCGTCCGCCGGCGCCATCACCGTCATGTTGGGCAGGCAGCGCAGGTAAGTCAGGTCGAAGCTGCCGTTGTGGGTGGCGCCGTCGGCGCCCACCAGGCCGGCGCGGTCGATCGCGAACAGGATCGGCAGGTTCTGGATCTGCACGTCGTGAATCAGCTGGTCGTAAGCGCGCTGCAGGAACGTGGAATAGATCGCCACCACCGGCTTGTAGCCTTCGCAGGCAAGCCCCGCGGCGAAGGTGACCGAGTGCTGCTCGGCGATGCCGGCGTCGAAATAGCGGTCGGGAAAGAGGCCGGCAAACTTCACCATGCCGGAACCCTCGCGCATCGCGGGCGTGATGCCGACCAACCGCGGGTCCTTCGCCGCCATGTCGCACAGCCAGTCGCCAAAAATCTGGGTGTAGGTCTGCTTGCCGCCGCTCTTGCCACCGACGATGCCGTTGGTGGTGTCGAACCTGGAGACCCCGTGATAGAGCACCGGGTCAGCCTCGGCGAGCTTGTAGCCCTGCCCCTTGCGCGTCACCACGTGCAGGAACTGCGGCCCCTTCAACTCCTTCATGTTGCGCAGCGTGGGAATCAGCGCGTCAAGGTCGTGGCCGTCGATCGGGCCGATGTAGTTGAAACCGAGCTCCTCGAACAGCGTGCTGGGCGTCACCATCCCCTTCACGTGCTCCTCGGCGCGCTTGGCAATCTCGCCCAGC
>CAZCGD010000028.1:0-14517 GCA_964498105.1 uncultured Streptomycetaceae bacterium | reverse complement strand
GCGTTGAGCGGCGCGCAGCGTCCGCTCCAACGCGGCGACGTAAACCGGCATGAATATGTCCGGATTTACGGTTCACTCGATCACCCGGTCCGCGCGCAGCAGCAGTTCCTGCGAGAAGGTGAGACCAATCGCCTTGGCGGTCTTGCGGTTGATCACCAGGGTCAGCCGGGTCGGCTGCTCGATGGGAAGGTCGCCGGGCTTCGCGCCCTTCAGAATCTTGTCGACGTAGGTCGCGGCGCGGCGGAAAGGTTCTAACCTATCCTGTCCGTACCCCATCAAGCCCCCGGCGTCGACGAATTCGGTATTCCCGAATATCGATGGCAGCCGATGCTTGAGCGTCAGCTCGCCGATTTGCCGGGCCTGCTGGATGAAAAACGTGTCATTCACAATGACGACGGCCTCGGCGCGTTCCCGTGTCATGGTGGCGAAACCGCGCTCGATTTCGTCGGCTGTGCGTCCGCCCACTCCCAGGGCGTGTATGCCGGCCTTCTGCGCGATGTCCTGCATCTGCTTCAACCGCGCGGGGTGAGAATTGTTGCCCGGGTTCCACAGCACCGCCATGCGGGACAGCTTGGGCACGGCGATCTTCAGCAGCTCGATGAACTTGGGGTACAGTTCCACGCTGCCGGTAGCCAGGCCGGTGATGTTTCCGCCGGGCCGCGCCAGGCTCGCGGCGAAGCCTTCGCCGACCGGATCGGCCGCGACCGTAATAACGATGGGAACGGTACGGGTTACCTGTTGCAGAGCACGGTATACGGGGGTTCCCGTGGCCACGATGACGTCAACCTTCAACTGCACCAGTTCCGCCGCCAGACCGGGAAGGCGCTCGCTCACACCGTCGCCATAGCGCGCCTCGATGACGAGATTTTTCCCCTCGACATAGCCGTGCTCGCGCATCCCCTGCAGGAACAGTTTGTAACGGCCCGTCTCCATCGCCGATTGGCGCGAAGCGAAGTAGAAGAAGCCGATACGCCAGACTTTGCCCTTCGGCTGGGCAAAAGCCGGCAAGGCTTCGGCCAGCGCGCCCAGGCCGAACACGACGAGCAATTTTCGGCGGTTCATCTGCAACTCCCTCACGCCGCCGACAGGATGTCGGCGGTCAACGCATCATAGCCTTGAGGGCCGGGGCGGCATGCGGACTGTTGGGGGTCCGGGATGCGGAATATTCACATTCGGGGGGTCCCGGCGTGTTGCACTGCCACAAATGAGAAGGGTCGCCGCGCGGGACGGCGAAGCGACTACCAGCGGGAAGGGGGCGTGCACTCGGCGGCTTGAATGTGCGCAGCGCCAATCGTGCCTTCCAGGCGCGGTATACCCACGTTTTCTCCCACCACCCCGCCCGCTGCGCGTGCACCCCTTCTCAGGCAGGAGGGGAGGTTCCCGGCTCACCCTCAGGCAGGAAGGGAGATTAGGTTTTCGTCACCAGCAACGAGAAACGAGTAACGAGTAACGGTCTTTGGGCTACCAGCGGGGAGGGGGGGTGCGGGCGATGACGATGCTATGGCCCTCGTGGCGGATGTAGCCGCCGGTCTCGAGGTCTTTCAGGATCAGGCTCACCATCTCGCGCGAGGCGCCGACGCGGCTCGCGATTTCCTTCTGCGTGAGCCGCTCGGAAATCACCAGTTTGCCGTCGCGCTCCCGGGCGAGTTCGAGCAGCAGGCGCGCAACGCGCCCGTAGACATCCATCAGCGCGAGGCTTTTCACGTTCTCGGTGAGCGAGCGCACGCGGTGGATCAGCTTCTCGATCATGCGCACCGCGAACGCGGGATTCTGCAGCAGGAAATCCTTGAAATCGCTCTTCGGCACCACCAGGAACCGGCTCGGCTCCAGCGTCATGATCGAGGCCGAGCGCGGCCCCTCGTCCAATACCATTTCGCCGAAATATTCTCCCGCGCCCTGCGTGGACAGCACGACTTCCTTCCCGTCCGGGTCGGAGACGTAAGCCTTCACGCGGCCGTCGAGGATGATGTAGAGCGAATCGGTGCGGTCGCCCTCGTTCACGATGACCGCGTTCCTGGGAAACGCGCGCGTCTGCGCGTGCGCGGAGATCGAGCCCAGCTCCTCCGCGGTCAGCACGAACCGGGATGCTGCCTTATCCCTCTCGCTCATCGAGAACCGATCTCAAAAACCGTTACAGCCACGGAAACACACGGAAACACACGGAATTTCTTTAATGATTGCAGCGAAGTTAAGCGAATCGGGTTCTTGTCCGTGTGATTCTGTGTGATTCCGTGGCTAATGTTGAGCCGAGTTCTAAGCCACTTTCCGCGGGCGGGCGGCGCAGGCCGCTGCCAGGGCGTCCATGAACATGCCGGCGACGTTGAAACCGGTCTGCTCGGTGATTTCCTGGAAGCAAGTGGGGCTGGTGACGTTGATCTCGGTGAGGTGGTCGCCGATGACGTCGAGGCCGACCAGCAGCAGGCCCTGCTTGTGGAGGACCGGCCCCAGCGCTTCGGCGATCTCGCGGTCGCGCCGGCTGAGTTTGCGCGCGATGCCGGTGCCGCCGGCGGCGAGGTTGCCGCGCGTCTCGCCGGCCTTGGGTATGCGCGCCAGGCAGTGGGGCACCGGCTTGCCGCCGATGACCAGCACGCGCTTGTCGCCGTCGCGGATCTCGGGGAGGTAGCGCTGGGCCATGATGGTGCGGCGCCCGAAGTGCGTCACGGTCTCGACGATGACGTTGACGTTGGGGTCATCGTGCCGCACCCGGAACACCGAAGCCCCGCCCATGCCGTCGAGCGGCTTAAGAATCACGTCGCGGTGCTCGGCGAGGAATTCCCGGATCAACGTATCGCGCCGCGTGACCACGGTGGGCGGCGCGAAACGCGGGAAGCGCGCGATGCCCATCTTCTCGTTCCAGTCGCGGATCGCCCGCGGGCGGTTGAACACGCGCGCGCCCTGCGCTTCGGCCAGTTCCAGCAAGTAGGTGCTGTAGACGTACTCCATGTCGAACGGCGGGTCCTTGCGCATCAGCACCGCGTCGAAATCCCTGAGCGCGGTCGCCGCCGCCTTCTCCAATCGGTACCAGCGCGGCTTCCTGGCGGTGAGGTTGAGGCGCGCCGCGTCGCCGTAGACCGTGCCGCCGCGCCAGGACAGGTCGTCCTGCTCCATGACGTAGAGCGCGTGGCGGCGCCGGGCGGCCTCGCGCATGATGGCGAAGGTGGTGTCCTTGTGGATCTTGAACGAGTCGAGCGGGTCGACGACGAAGGCAATTTTCATTGAGCGCGGTGGTATTTTATGGACCTGGGCTGAAAATTGCCTTAATTCAAAATACTAGTCGATCCCACAAACTGGAGTCCGTCCCCGTCTTACCCGGGGGAAGGCAATCAGAAGAAGTCCGGCTTCCCCGATTAAGCGGCGCTTGACACGGCAAGTCGTCCAAGCGCCGCTTCCTCGGTTTGCTCGAGTTCGATCGCGGCGGCGAGGAGGGCGAGGCGGGCGATGACGCCGTACGCGTAGAAACGGTTCGGCGGACAGCCGGGGTCGTTGGGGTTGGGCGACGAGCAGGGCTCGGCGAAGGCGAGCGGCCGGAACTGCATGCCCGGCGCGTTGAGGTTCTGGTCCTGGCCGCGCTCGGTGTGCACGCGGTAGAAGCCGCCGACCACGAAGTGATCGATCATGTAGACCACCGGTTCCGCCACCGCGTCGTCCACGTTCTCGAAGGTATGGACGCCTTCCTGCACCATGACTTCGTGCACCTGCAGGCCTTCCTTCACCACCGCCATCTTGTTCCTCTGCTTGCGGTTCAAGCCGCGCACCTCGGCGGGGTCCTTCACCGTCATGATGCCCATGCCGTAGGTGCCGGCGTCGGCCTTGACGATGACGAACGGCTCCTGCGTGATGCCGTACTCCTGGTACTTGGCGCGCACGTCGTCGAGGATCTCGGCGACGTAACCCTCGAGGCATTCCTCGCCCTTCTTCTCCCGGAAATTGATCTTGCCGCACTTCTCGAAGAACGGATTGATGAACCAGGGATCGATGCCGATCAGCTTCGCGAACTCATCTGCCACGCCGCGGTAAGCCGCGAAGTGGTTCGACTTGCGGCGCACGCTCCAGCCGGCGTGCAGCGGCGGCAGCACCGGCTGCTCGAGGTTCATCAGGATCTCGGGCGTGCCGGAGGAGAGGTCGTTGTTGAGGAGCACCACGCACGGGTCGAAGCCGTCAACCGCCAGCCGGTTGCCGCGGCGCGTGAGCGGCTCGAGCTTGAGCGTGGCGCCGTTGTCCAGAGTCAACTCGGTCGGCGCCGTGATCTCGCGCGACAGGCTGCCGATGCGCACGTTGACGCCGGCGTGCCGCATGATCGTCTGCAGGGTCGCGACGTTTTGCAGGTAATACGGGTTGCGCGTGTGGTTCTCCGGGACCAGCAGCATGCCGCGCGCTTCGGGGCAGACTTTCTCGACCGCGATCATGGCCGCCTGCACGCACAGCGGGTGGAATTCCGGGTTGAGGTTATTGAAGCCGCCGGGGAACAGATTGGTGTCCACCGGCGCCAGCTTGAAGCCGCTGTTGCGCAGGTCCACCGAGCAGTAAAAGGGCGCCGCGTGGTCCTGCCACTGGCCGCGCAGCCAGCCCTCGATTTCCGGCTGGGACGCGAGCAGCCGGCGCTCGAGGTCGAGCATCGGTCCGGCATGTGCGGTGGTGAGTCGAGGGACAGTCATATCCATATCCGGGGCGCCTATTGTAGCGGAAGGCGGTAAACGTTTTCCCGGCTTGGTTTTGTCACGCAAAAACAATGGACTCTTGCCGGCGACTGCGAGCCGGGAAGCAGCCGGCGGTCAAAGGGCTGAACCATCACCCCTCATCCCTCATAAATCTCAAATTCCAAATCCCAAACTCCAAATCACAAACAATACTCAAATTCCAAACTCCAAACGCGTTTGGTGCTTAGTGCTTGAGATCTGGTGCTTGTTTGTAATTTGGTGCTTGAGATTTGGAGCTTGTTTGCATCCCTTATCCATCATCATCCCCCAAAAAGAACGGGCGCCCGAAGGCGCCCGTGAGCTGCACACTCCCTGAAACGGTGCTTACGTGTGGTAGGCGGTCTCGCCGTGGGAGTTCACGTCGAGGCCTTCGCGCTCCTCTTCTTCCGTCACGCGCAGCCCCACGATCAGGTCGGCGATCTTGAACGCGATCAAGGCCACCACGCCCGATACCACGATTGTCACGCCCACCGCCTGGGCTTGTATCCACACCTGGTCGAGGATGGGGTTGGACCCGACCTTGCCCGTGACCCAGTCGGTGACGATGCCCGGCCCGCCGAGGCTCTGCGAATTGAATACCCCGGTCAACAGCGCGCCGAGTATCCCGCCCACGGCGTGCACGCCGAATACGTCCAGCGAGTCGTCCGCGCCCAGCCAGCTCTTCAACTGGTTGACGGCCCACAGGCACACCAGGCCGGCGGCAGTGCCGATGACAAACGCGCCCGGAATGCCGACGTTGCCGGCCGCCGGCGTGATCGCAACCAGACCCGCGACCGCGCCGGAGGCGGCGCCCAGCATGGAAGGCTTGCCCTTGAACAGCCACTCGCCGAAGGTCCACGCCAGCACCGCGCAGGCCGTAGCAAGGAAGGTATTCATGAAAGCCAGCGCCGCGGAGTTGTTGGCTTCCAGGGCGGAACCGGCGTTGAAGCCGAACCAGCCCATCCACAGCAGCGCCGCCCCGATCATGGTCATCGGCAGGTTGTGCGGCGTCATTGCCTCCTTGCCGAAGCCGACGCGCTTGCCGACGAGGTAAGCGCCCACCAGGCCGGCAATACCGGCGTTGATGTGCACCACCGTGCCGCCCGCGAAGTCGAGCGCGCCCCATTGCCACAGCAGGCCCGCCTTGCCGTTCATCTCGTCCACTACTTTCGCGGTGGTGTAGGCGTCCGGTCCCATCCAGAACCACACCATGTGCGCGATCGGCGTGTAGCTGAACGTGAACCACAGCACCATGAAGATCAGCACGGCCGAGAACTTGACGCGCTCGGCGAACGCCCCGAGGATCAGGCAGCAGGTGATCGCCGCGAACGTCGCCTGGAACGCGACGAACACCAGCTCCGGTATCGGCGTCGCCTTGCTGAACGTCGCCGCCATCGCGAAGTCGCCCTTCACGGCATCGAAGGTGCCGGCGAGGAACAGCCGGTCGAGACCGCCGAAGTAGGCGTTGCCCTCGGTGAACGCGAGGCTGTAGCCGTAGACGCACCACAGCACCACGATCAGCGAGAAGGTGACGAACACCTGCATCAGCATCGACAGCATGTTCTTGGCGCGCACCATGCCGCCGTAGAACAGCGCCAGCCCCGGGATGCTCATCATCAGTACCAGCGCGGTGGAGGTGAGCATCCATGCCACGTCGCCCTTGTTGGGCGTCGGCGCGGTCGCCGGCGTGGCGGTCGCACCGGGGGCTGCGGCGGTCGCAGCCGGCGCGGTCGCGGCCGGCTTGTCGCCGGGCTTGTCCTGGGCCATTGCCGGTGTAACGGCAAAGCTCAGTGCGCCGAAGAACGCGAGAATAGTCAGTAGTCGCTTCATGAAGTTCTCCCTATAGCGCATCAGCGCCGGTCTCGCCGGTGCGGATGCGGATGACCTGCTCCAGATCGAAGACGAAGACCTTGCCGTCGCCGATCTTGCCGGTATTGGCAGCTTTCTCGATCGCCTCGATCGCCTGCTCGAGCAGTTCGCTCTTGATCGCGACCTCGATCTTGACCTTGGGCAGGAAGTCGACCACGTACTCGGCGCCGCGGTAGAGTTCGGTGTGCCCCTTCTGTCGTCCAAAACCCTTGACCTCGGTGACGGTGACGCCGGTGACGCCGATGGCGGACAGCGCCTCCCGCACTTCGTCAAGCTTGAACGGCTTGATGATTGCAGTTACCAGTTTCATTCGGGATCCCCCCTGTGAAAATGGGGCCGGCCGCGAGGCCGGCCCCGTGCGGCTTCGTTAAAAGGTTTTCTGGATAAAGACCGTGAACGTGTCCTTGCCCAGGAAGCGGCTGCCGGCTGCGGACGACGACGTGTAGAACGCCGTCTGTGTCGACGACATGTTCGTGTCCGAGTAGAACGCGCCGACGGTGAAGTCCTTCGGCAGCGAGTAGGTCGCGCCGATTTTCCAGTCCGTGTAAGAAGCGAAGGAGTCGTTGCTGACTCCACTCGAGTTGCCCGTGTACTTCTGGTCGCCGTAGTGCAGCTGCAGGGCGAACTTGTCGCCCAGCGGGATGTTCGCGGACAGGTCCAGGTAGTAGGTGCCTTGGGCGTCTGACACGCCGAACACCTTGTCACTGATCGCGTAGGATAGCTTCCCGCTCAGCCACTTCCACGTTACCGCGCCGTAGATTTCCGTCGTGTCGGCCTTGTTCCCGCTGCCGGACGTTGCGGTGCCGGGATACCAATACTGCAGGAAGCCCAGGTCGTAGCCGAAATCCGACTTACCGAAGGTGCCCTTGTAGCCGCCGTAGAAGTCCCATTCCAGGCTGCCGCCTGAGCTATACAAGTTCGTATCGCGCAATATGCTGACGTTGGAACCCCAGGTGCCCAGGTAGATGCCGCTGGAGTGGACGTAGTCGAGACCGCCCTGGATGGCAGGTTCTTTGTCGGTCTGGGTAATCCCACGGAAGATGTACTGGCTGAAAAAGCCGACGTTGCCGGTCAGCGTATGCGGCGAGGATTCAGCCGCGATAGCGATACACGGCGCCAACGTTGCTGCGACAGCGGTTGCTACGAGTGCTTTCTTGAACATGGTTACCCCTTTCGGTTAGCAAATATGCAATATTGCGCAGTTGCATACAGCACGGACCATGCCAATGAACTTAGCGGTTTAAAAACAAATAGATGAGAAACACGATGCGAGGTCGTGCCCCATGGTGGGCACTAATAGGGTGCAGCCCATTGGCGCGTCGCACCAATACTGTGCCTTAATGTTTTGAGACGCCTGAAAACATTGGATGGAGGAAAATCGGCAGAACCACCACCGGGGATTGCATGACCAGCCAGAACCTGTTCGAAGAAATCGACCGCAAGATGAAGGACATCCTCGCCCGCGGCCCGGCCGCTGACCTGGAGAAGAACCTGCGCGCGCTGCTCGCCTCCGCCTTCGGCCGCCTCGACCTGGTGACGCGCGAGGAGTTCGACGTGCAGCGCGAGGTGCTCGCGCGCGCCCGCGCCCGGCTCGAGGAGCTGGAGGCGAAGCTGGCGGAGCTTGAGGGAAGGCAAAAGGCAGAAGGCAAAAAGCAAAAGGGAGAGTAAACAACCTTTTGCAATCGCTCTGTCCTTTATCCTTTATCCTTTTTCCTTTTGCCTTTCCTCCCGCGTCGTCCTGACGCGGGCCTCATCCGTTAGTAGCTGTATCAACAACAGCCGGGAAGGGACTGGGCCATGTCGGTCGCTGTCGTCTACAGCCGCGCGCTGGCGGGGATGGAGGCGTCCCCGGTTACGGTGGAGGCGCACCTGGCCAATGGCCTGCCGCGCTTCACCATCGTCGGGCTGCCAGAAGCCGAGGTGAAGGAGGCCAAGGATCGCGTGCGCGCCGCCCTGCAGAACGCGCGCTACGAGTTCCCGGCGCGGCGCATCACCGTCAACCTCGCGCCTGCCGACCTGCCCAAGGAGTCGGGCCGTTTCGACCTGCCGATCGCGCTCGGCATCCTGGCGGCGTCGGAACAATTGCCGGCGGAGCCGCTGGCCGGCTGCGAATTTGCCGGCGAGCTCGCCTTGACCGGCGAGCTGCGGCCCATTCGCGGCGCGCTGGCCATGGCACTGTCGGCGGCCCGCGCACGGCGCGCTTTCGTGCTACCCGAGGCCAATGCGCGCGAAGCGGCGCTGGTCGAGGAGGCAACCGTCTACCCTGCGCAATCGCTGCTCGACGTGTGCGCCCACCTCACCGGGCGGATGCCGCTCACGCGCTATTCCGAGCGCCCGGTGGTGAACGGCTGGCACCATCCAGACCTGGCGGAAGTGAAGGGACAGCTGCACGCCAAGCGGGCGCTGGAGATCGCGGCGGCGGGCGGGCACAGCCTGATCATGGTGGGCCCTCCGGGCACCGGCAAATCCATGCTGGCCGAGCGCCTGCCCGGCATCCTGCCGCCGATGACACGGGACGAGGCGCTCGCCGCCGCGGCGGTGCAATCTCTTGGTAGCGCGGGCTTCGACATCGCGAACTGGGGCAGGCGTCCGTTTCGCGCTCCGCATCACACCGCATCCGCCGTCGCCCTGGTCGGCGGTGGCAGCCAGCCGCGTCCGGGCGAGATCTCGATGGCGCAACACGGCGTGCTGTTTCTCGACGAGCTGCCTGAATTCGGCCGCCAGGTGCTGGAGGTGTTGCGCGAGCCGCTCGAGTCAGGGCGCATCAGCGTCGCGCGCGCCGCGCGCCAGGCCGAGTTCCCCGCCGAGTTCCAGTTGGTGGCGGCGATGAATCCTTGTCCCTGCGGCTACCTCGGCCATCCCAACGGTCGCTGCCACTGCACGCCGGACCAGGTCGCGCGCTATCGCCGCCGGATCTCCGGCCCGTTGCTGGATCGCATCGACCTGCAGGTGGAAGTGCCCGCCGTGCCGCTGGAGGACCTCACGGGCGGGACGCAGGGCGAGCCCTCGGAGGCGATCCGGATACGGGTCGCCGCTGCGCGGCGCTGCCAGATCGAGCGGCAGGGCGGGCCCAACGGCGCGCTCACCGTGCGCGAGGTGGATCGCCACTGCACGCCGGAGGCGCAAGGGGCCGCCATGCTGAAACAGGCCATCGGCCGGCTCGGGCTGTCCGCGCGCGGCTACCACCGCGTGCTGAAGGTTGCGCGCACCATCGCCGATCTCGCCGGGGCACGCACGGTCTCCGTCACGCATGTCGCGGAGGCCATCCAGTATCGCCGGTTCGATCGATCTACGAACTAGAAGCTACGGTCCTGCCCCGGTGCGCGTTCAGCGAATGTAACGGTCGACGTATTCCGCGCCGAGCCCGGCCTGGGTGAAATGCTGGCGCGCCTTCTCACAGCGGGTGAAGACATCGTCGTAGCCCGTTGCGTTGCCCTGCGGGTCCACGTACATCAGGCTGCCGTTTACCTGGAAGAGCGTCATCATTTCGTTACAGCCCTCGGGCACGACCAGCGTGTGCGTTTCACCCGGCGGCTCGAAAATGTAGCTGCCCTCTTCCGCGACCCAGTCGTGCTCGAGGTAATGCCAGCGCCCCTTGAACACATACGCATGCACCGCGCCTGAATGGCGGTGGCGCGCGATGATGCCCGCCTTGGTGACGCGCATGATGTGGGTGTACTGGCCTTGAGTCACGTTGAACTGCAGCGGCCGGGACCACACATGCTCTGCGATCGGCACCCACAGGCGATCGTCCACCGGGAACACGTCGAGGATCACCTGGTCGGGCCGCATGTCGCGCGGCTGCGGCCTTTGGTACGGAATCCGCTCCGTGCCTGCTTCGACCGGCTTATTCATGCGACGACCTCCCAGTTCAAAGCCGGAACCTTCAATTCGCAACGGATCCGACATTTAACCCGGAACGCGGAACCCGGAACGGAACAATGCTGATCGCTCGTGATCAGCATTGTTCCCACGGCAGTCCTTCGAAACGCCAGCCGGTTCTGGAGCCGCGGTGGTGCTGCTCGTCCAGTTCGCCCTCGAAGCCGTGCAGTATGTTGGCGATCTGGGTGAAGCCGGCATCCTCCAGCGCGCGGCCGGCGTCGAGCGAGCGGTTGCCGCTGCGGCAAATGAGGATGATGGGGCGGTCCACGCTCGCCGCCTTCTTCACGTGCGCCACGAAGTCGGGATTGACCTCCCAGTTGGGCCCGTCGTTCCACGGCACGAGGATCGCGCCCTGCGGGTGGCCGACGAACAAGAACTCCATCTCGCTGCGGCAATCAATGAAGATGGCGTTCGGATTGTCCTTCAGGAACTGATGGGCCTGCCTGGGCTCGAAATGCTTCATAGGATAATTTCTCGCTCGCTGAATCGCGAGCGAGAAATTATAAGGTGAACCAACCCTGGGCCGCCAGTTGGAGCAGGAATGCAAGAACACGTTTCTGACATCAACGCCGTCCTCGTCGCCGGGCCCGGACCGGCAAGGGGTTATGCGGTCGGTCTTGATGGTGAATCGGCAACTCCCCGGCGGCTTTTCGGGGCGAAAGACCGACAAGCCGCCGGGGATTTCGCGATAGAATTAACGCCTTTTGCATCAGGGACTTTCCCCTTTTCCCGCCCTCTCCATGCCTGACGCCGCCGCACGGTTCCAAGATCTGCTCCAGCGCCGCATCCTGATCCTGGATGGCGCGATGGGCACCATGATCCAGCGCTACAAGTTGGGCGAGGCGCAGTATCGCGGCGCGCGCTTTGCCGGCTTCCAGCACGACGTCAAGGGCAACAACGAGCTGCTGGTGCTGACCCGGCCGCAGGTGATCCAGGAAATCCACGAGCAGTTTCTGGCCGCTGGCGCCGACATCATCGAGACCAACACCTTCGGCGCGACGCGCATCGCGCAGGCCGACTATCACATGGAGGATCTCGTCGCGGAGATGAACGTCGCGGCGGCCCGGCTGGCGAAGGCGGCGTGCGCGAAATTTTCGACGCCCGATTCCCCGCGTTTCGTCGCCGGGGCGCTGGGCCCCACGCCCAAAACCGCGTCGATCTCGCCCGAGGTCAACGATCCCGGCGCGCGCAACGTCACCTACGACCAGCTGGTCGCGGCGTACCTGGAACAGGCGCGCGCGCTGGCCGAGGGCGGCGTCGACCTGTTCCTGGTCGAAACGGTATTCGATACGCTGAACGCGAAGGCGGCGCTGTTCGCGATCGACCTTTTTTTCGAGGACAGCGCGCGCAAGGGAAATGAGCGCCTGCCGGTGATGGTGTCGGGCACGGTGACCGACGCCTCGGGCCGCATCCTCTCGGGCCAGACGGTCGAGGCGTTCTGGAATTCCGTGCGGCACATCAAGCCGGCCACCATCGGCCTGAATTGCGCGCTGGGCGCGGCGCTGATGCGGCCGTACATCGCCGAGCTCTCCAGGATCTGCGATGCGCCCATCTGCGTCTATCCGAACGCCGGCCTGCCGAACCCGATGAGCGACACCGGCTTCGATGAGACGCCCGACATCACGTCGTCGCTGCTGCAGGAGTTCGCGGCGGCCGGTTTTGTGAACGTGGCCGGCGGTTGCTGCGGCACGACGCCCGAACATATCCGCGCGATTGCCCAGGCGGTGAAAGCACTGCCGCCGCGCGCGCTGCCGCCGCCGGATCACCAGCTGCGATTGGCGGGGCTGGAGCCCATGAACATCGACGACGACTCGCTGTTCGTGAACGTCGGCGAGCGCGCCAACGTGACCGGTTCGAGGGCCTTCGCGCGGCTGATATTGAACGAGCAGTACGACGAGGCGCTTGCGGTCGCGCGCCAGCAGGTCGAGAACGGCGCGCAGATGATCGACGTCAACATGGATGAAGCCATGCTCGACTCGAAGGCGGCGATGACGCGCTTTCTCAACCTGGTGGCGACCGAGCCGGATATCGCGCGCGTGCCGGTCATGATCGACTCCTCCAAGTGGGAGGTGATCGAGGCCGGCTTGAAGTGCGTGCAGGGTAAACCTGTTGTCAACTCGATCAGCATGAAGGAAGGCGAGGCGGAGTTCCTGCGCCAGGCGCGGCTGTGCCGGCGCTACGGCGCGGCGGTGATCGTGATGGCGTTCGACGAGCAGGGCCAGGCGGACACCTTCCAGCGCAAGATCGACATCTGCAGGCGCGCCTACGACCTGCTGACGCAGCGCGTGGGCTTCCCGCCGGAAGATATCATCTTCGATCCCAACATCTTCGCCATCGCCACCGGCATCGAGGAGCACAACAACTACGCCGTCGATTACATCGAGGCGACGCGCTGGATACGGCACCACCTGCCGCACGCCAAGGTGAGCGGCGGCGTGTCGAACGTGAGCTTTTCGTTTCGCGGTAACGACCCGGCGCGCGAGGCGATCCACACCGTGTTCCTGTATCACGCGATCAAGGCCGGCATGACGATGGGCATCGTCAACGCCGGCATGATCGGGGTCTACGACGATCTCGACCCGGATCTGCGCGAGCGCGCCGAGGACGTGGTGCTGAACCGGCGGCCCCGAGGCGCCGAGGATGCCGGCCCAAATGCGGCGACCGAGCGCATGATCGAAATCGCCGGAACGCTGAAGGCCGGCGGCGCGCGGGAGGAGCAGACCCTGGAGTGGCGCCAGGAGCCGGTGGAAAAGCGCCTCTCGCACGCGCTGGTGCACGGCATCACGCAGTGGATCATCGAGGACACCGAGGAGGCGCGCCGGAAGCTGGCCGACGCCGGCGGGCGCCCGATCCAGGTGATCGAAGGTCCGCTGATGGACGGCATGAACATCGTCGGCGACCTGTTCGGCGCGGGCAAGATGTTTCTGCCGCAGGTGGTCAAGTCCGCCCGCGTCATGAAGCAGGCGGTCGCGCACCTGATCCCCTACATCGAGGACGAGAAGGCGCGGCTGGCAGGCGCGTCCGGCGAGGCATCCAGGCCCAAGGGCAAGATCGTGATCGCCACGGTCAAGGGCGACGTGCACGACATCGGCAAGAACATTGTGTCGGTGGTGCTCCAGTGCAACAACTATGAAGTCGTCAACATGGGCGTGATGGTGCCGTGCCAGAAGCTGCTCGACATGGCGCGCGCGGAGAAGGTGGACATCATCGGGCTCTCCGGGCTGATCACGCCGTCGCTCGAGGAAATGGCCAACGTCGCGCAGGAAATGCAGCGCCAGGGCTTCACGCAGCCGCTGCTGATCGGCGGCGCCACGACTTCGCGCACGCATACCGCGGTGAAGATCGCGCCGGGCTACACCAACGGGCCGACCATCTGGGTGCCGGATGCCTCAAGGAGCGTGAGCGTGTGCAGCAACCTGCTGGCCGACGACCAGGCCGCGCGGCGCAAGTACCTCGACGGGTTGCGCGAGGAATACGAAAAGGTGCGCGTCCAGCACGCGGGCAAGAAGGGCCCGGAGCTGATCACGCTCGAAGCGGCGCGCGCCAACCGCTTCAAAACCGACTGGAACGCCTATCGCCCGGTCAAGCCTGTCTTCCTCGGCCTGAAGCATCTCAAGAACTACGACCTCGCCGACATCGCCGGGCACATCGACTGGGGCCCCTTGTTCCAGACCTGGGATCTCGCCGGGGCTTATCCCGGGATACTGGACGATGAAGTCGTTGGTGTCGAGGCGCGGAAAGTGCTTGCCGACGCCCAGGCGCTGCTCAGGAAAATCGTCCGGGGAAAATGGCTGCGGGCGAACGGCGTATTCGGATTGTTTCCCGCCAACAGCGTGAACGACGGCGATGATATCGAGATCTATGCCGGCGAGAAACGCGACCGCGTGCTGATGACCTGGCACAACCTGCGCCAGCAGAACCGGAAGCCCACCGGCAATCCGAATCTGTGCCTCGCCGATTTTGTCGCGCCCAAAGAATCGGGAGTGCCGGATTTTATCGGTGCGTTCGCGGTCACCGCCGGCCTCGGCATCGACCCGCGCGTCAAGGCTTACGAAGACAACAACGACGATTACAACGCGATCATGCTGAA
>CAZCGD010000027.1:0-13628 GCA_964498105.1 uncultured Streptomycetaceae bacterium | reverse complement strand
CAAGGTTCAAGGTTCAAGGTTCAAGGTTCAAGGTTCAAGGTTCAAGGTTCAAGGTTCAAGGTTCAAGGTTCAAGGTTCAAGGTTCAAGGTTCAAGGTTCAAGGTTCAAGGTTCAAGGTCTTTAGATTGGGCCTTGTTCCTTGAACCTTGTTCCTGGTTTACATTCGTAAAAGTAGTATATTTTGCACTCGACGGTCTCGATCTGGAGCCAACCCAATGCCGAAAATAATAAGGACATTGATCTTCGCCACAGCTGCGGCGCTCCCCTGCCCGGCTTGGGCGCATCACTTCATGGACGGGAGCCTGCCGCAGACGTTCGCGCAGGGCCTGCTGTCGGGCATCGGCCACCCGCTGATCGGCGCAGATCACGCGGCATTCATCGTCGCCGCGGGATTTTTTCTTGCCTTGATCCATCGCGGTATGTGGGGCGTCCTCGCCTTGATAGCCGGCAGCCTCGCCGGCGCCGCGCTGCACCTGGCGGGAGTCGACCTGCATTGGGGTGAAATCGGCGTCGCGCTGTCCGTGATCCTGATCGGCGGTCTGGTGATGACCCGACGCCGGATTCCGCTGTCGTGGCTGGCGGGTGGCATGGCGCTCGCGGGCGTGCTGCACGGGCACGCCTACGCGGAAACCATATTCGGCGCCGAGCCGACGCCGCTCGTCGCTTACCTGATCGGTTTTTCACTCACGCAACTGGGCGTCGCCACGGCGGCCTTCCTCGCGCACCGGTGGTTGATCGCCACGCGCGAGCCCTGGGCGAAGCCGGTCTGCTCCGGGCTGGGTACTGCGGTGGGCGCGGTCGGCGTGGTGTTCCTGGCCGTGAATCTCGCGAGCTGAAGCAGGGAGAACGCATGAGCAACACTCACACCAAGGGCGCGGCCGATATCGGCGGCGATGACGCCGGCCCAGTGGACACCCTCGATCACGGCATGAAATTCTGGGAGCGGCAGGCCAACGGGCTGCGCTCGGTCATGCAGCGCAACGGGCTGATCCGGACCGACGAGCTGCGCCGCGCGGCGGAAGACCTGGGCGATCAGTACTCGAAGCTCGAGTATTTCGAGCGCACGACTTCCGCTCTGCGCACGATTCTGTTCGAGAAAGGCCTCATCACGGATGAGGAGCTCAAGGCCAAGATGGCCGAAGTCCGGGCGCGCTTCAACGTTCCCCGCAAGAAAGAACTGCCCGTCAAAAACAAGGGGGCGAAGAAGTGACCGGCCCAATCACCTCGGTCAGCCGGCAGCAGGGTGCAGCGCCGCTGCCCTCCACCTACACCCCCGCGCCCGGGCACCGCTTCGAGGTGGGCGACCGGGTCCTGGTGAAACCCCGGTTCCCGCCCGGCCATTGCCGCACGCCCAACTATATCCGCGGCAAGACCGGCGTCATCGAGCGCATCTGCGGCGCCTTCCCCAACCCGGAAGAACTGGCCTACGGCTTCGACGGCGAGCCGAAGAAAGTGCTCTACCGCGTGCGCTTCCTGCAGAAGAACGTCTGGCCGTCCTATCGCGGACCCGCACGCGATCTCATTGAAATGGAAATCTTCGAGCATTGGCTGGAACCGGCGTCCAACTAACCACACGGCAGGTCCGTCATGAGCAATCATAGCCACGACTACTACGCCAGGAAGAAGCAGGATCATGGTCATGACCACGATCACGGCGATCACGCGCCCGTCGAGGAGCAGGACGAGGGCCCGCCGTCGGAATACGAGATCATGAGCCGCGCCATGCAGGAACTCCTGGAGGAAAAAGGCGTGATCACCGGGGAGCAGGTCCGGCAAAGGATGGAGCAGTTCGAAGAGGAGCTGCCCTACCGCGGCTCGCGCGTCGTCGCGCACGCCTGGGCCGACCCGGAATTCAAGAAGCGCCTGCTGGCGGACGGCAAGGCCGCGGTCGCGGAGTTCAGCATCGACCTGGAAGCCGAGCGCCTGATCGCGCTGGAGAACACCCCGGAGGTGCACAACGTCATCGTGTGCACGCTGTGCTCGTGCTACCCGCGCACGCTGCTGGGCATGCCGCCGACCTGGTACAAGAGCACCCACTACCGCTCGCGCGTGGTGTACGAACCGCGCGCGGTGCTGAAGGAATTCGGCACCGTGCTGCCCGATCACGTCACCGTGCGCGTGCACGACTCCAACGCCGACATGCGCTATGTCGTGATCCCCATGCGCCCGAAAGGCACCGAGGGCTGGAGCGAGGAGCGGCTCGCGGAAATGCTGACGCGCGACACGCTGGTGGGGGTCACCGTGCCACGAGCACACGCGGAGTAATCAAGGTTCCAAGTTCCAAGTTCCGGGTTTCGGGTTTCGGGTTTCGGATGCAAGGTTGGAGCGGGCTGCAATTCGAGGGGTTCCGGTTTTAAACTTTTAACCTGGAACCTGGAACTTTGAACTCGGAACTCGGAACATTGAACTCGGAACATTAAATCTGGAACTCGGAACATGTCGCTCCAGGTCAGCTACACCTTTCTCGCGCCGTTCTACGACCTCTTTGCGGGTCCGGCGTTCGGCGCGGCGCGGCGCGAGAGCCTCGCGGCGCTGCCGCGCGAAGACCGCTGCACGGTGCTCCTGAATGGCGTCGGCTCCGGGCTCGATATCCCGCTGCTGCCGCGCAACCATCGCTACGTCGGGCTCGACCTGACGCGGGCGATGCTGCGGCGTTGCGTGCGCCGCGCCGCCGGACACGAGTTCTCGGCGGTGCTGGGCAACAGCCTGGCGCTGCCGTTCCGTGACGCCTGCTTCGATCACGCCGTGCTGCACCTGATCCTGGCCGTGGTGCCCGACGCGGCACTGGCTCTGTCGGAAACAGCGCGCGTGGTGCGCAAAGGCGGCAGCATCCTGGTGTTCGACAAGTTCCTGGAGCGCGGCCAGCGCGCGCCGTTCCGCCGCCTGCTGAACCCGCTCGCGTCGCGCCTCGCAACGCGGCTCGACGTGGTTCTGGACGACGTGCTGCCGGGCGTGCAGGGCGTGCGGGTGATCAGCAACAAGCCGGCCGCCGCCGGGGGCTGGTTTCGCCTGCTGAGGCTGGAGCGGACGTGAAAGCTCCGCGGTGCCGTCTCACAACTCCGCGTCGAGCAGCAGCAGTAGGAAACCATCCATGTATCGATTGATACCCAAGGTAACGACCTCAATTGGACTCCGGTGGGCACGCGCTTAGGCTGGAAATGAGGGTTTCACTGTCAGTTACTCCCGTTATCGTGCGGGCGGTTTTGCAGAAGAAGTTTGTCGGACCTAAGTCCGACAAACTCCTGGGTGCGTTCTGCCTGAGCGCCCTGCTCGTGCTGGCGGGCTGCGTGACCATCAAGCCGCAACCTGCTCCGACTGCCCCCGCCCCCGCTCCTGCCCCGGTACCCACACCCGCGCCGGTTCCGCCCAGGGAAACACCCAAGCCGCCGGCCGCCGAGACGGGGTTGCTGCGCCAGGCGAGCTGGGGCGATCTCCCCGAGTGGCAGGCGGACGACCCGTCGCAAGCCTGGGACGCGTTTCTCATCGGCTGCCGCGCGCTGGTGAAGCAGGACGCCTGGCGGGATATCTGCACTGTAGCCGACAGCCTCCAGCGTCCGAACCGGGAAACGGCGCGCCGCTTTTTCGAGTCCAGCCTGACGCCGTATCAGCTCGTTGACGCCGAGGGCCGCGAGGAAGGGCTGATCACCGGCTACTACGAGCCGCTCCTCCGCGGCAGCCGCAAGCCCTCCGCGCGCTACCGCCATCCCGTCTACGGGGTGCCCGATGACCTGCTGGTGGTCGATCTCGCCGAGGTCTACCCCGAACTGAAGGGCATGCGGCTGCGCGGCCGGCTCGATGGCCGGCGCATCGTGCCCTATTACGACCGCGGGCAAATCGAGCTGGGCCAGGCCGCGATCACCGGCCGGGAGATCGTCTGGGTGGACGACGCGATCGAGCTGTTCTTTCTCCAGATCCAGGGCTCCGGCCGCATCGCGCTCGAAGGCGGCGAAACGCTGCGCATCGGTTACGCCGACCAGAACGGGTATCCGTACCGCTCGATCGGCAGGCTGCTGGTGGAGCGTGGCGAGCTGCTGCTGGAAAAAGCCTCGATGCAGGGTATTCAGGCGTGGGCGCGCGCGAACCCCGCCAGGGTCACCGAGCTGCTCAACCAGAATGCGAGCTATGTGTTCTTTCGCGAGCTGCCGGCCGACCTGACAGGGCCGCTCGGCGCGCTCGGCGTGCCGCTCACCGAGCGCCGCAGCGCCGCCATCGACCCCCGCTTCGTGCCGCTCGGCGCCCCGGTCTATCTCGCGACCACGTGGCCGCTATCGAGCCGGCCCCTCAACCGCCTCATGCTGGGGCAGGACACGGGCGGCGCCATCCGCGGCGCCATCCGCGCCGATTTTTTCTGGGGCTTCGGCCCGGAGGCCGCGCTCGAAGCCGGGCGCATGCGGCAGCCGCTCCGGATGTGGGTGCTGTTGCCGAACACCTATCGCGTTCCAAGCGGCCAGCAGTAAGCCTGCTGCCGCTTCGAACGCCGTGGAGAAGCGTGATTCGTGAATCGTGATTCAAAATTCGAATGAGTGATTTTTTTCGCGATTCACGACTTACCAATCTCGAGTCACGCTTATTTGACCTGCCGGTCACCGCTTATCCTGACTCAGGCTGATGCTCAGCACGATGCGGCTGCGCACCGCTCGGCCATCCTTGCGCGCGGGAATAAAACGGGCCGCCGCCAGCGCGGTGCGCAGTGCCTGGTCCAGGCGACTCGCGGCGCCGGCTTCGACCAGCGAGATGTCGTTGACGATGCCGTGCTCATCGATCAGCAACAGCAGCCTGATACTGCCCGCGCCGGGCAGCGGCTCGAGTTCGAGCGGTTGCGCCGGGTGCGGGTAGGCATCGAGCTCCCGTGCCGAGTAATAGGTCGGGTCGGACACGTGCAAGGCCACCGGCGCATCCGCGCCCGGCGGCGCGACCACGGCTGCGGGCGTGCCGCTCCCCGCGTGTCCGCTATGACCGGCGGCAGGCCCCGGCTTGCGGCTTAGCTCTACCTCCGTAACGACCAGAGTATCCGGCACGGCACCCGGCGGCGGCGCGAAACGCACCGCTATCGGTGCATCGATTGCGGATAGCGGGGCGCCCGGCCGTCGGGTGTCGACGAGCGGAGTAGCCAGCAGCGCCCAATGCGCCAGTGTCGATACCGCGAGCGCACACCACAGACGACCCGCGGCGGCCAACGTGCGTGGTGAAGAGGGGAATCGAACCAGGCCGGTCATTCAGGGGATAACGTCCGGCGTTACCCCCCTGTTGACGCGGGCTACGGGCTTACTTAGAGTTCGCCGAATTCATTGCCTTCTCGAGCTCGTCCGCCGGGACGTAGCCGCCGAGCATGCGCCCGTCGGCGAGGAAGATGGCGGGCGTGCCACTGATGCGAAAACGTTGCGCCAGTTCCATGTTCTTCTCGAGCGGTGTATCGCACTTGGCCTCGCCCGTCAGCGCTACCCCGCGCAACATGAAGTCGTCCCACGCCTTGGCGCGATCCTTGGCGCACCAGATCCCCCGCGATTTCTCCACCGAGTCCTGCGACAGGATCGGCATCAGAAAAGTGTAAATGGTGACGTCGTTGACCTTGGTGAGCTCTTTCTGCAGTTGCTTGCAGTAGCCGCAGTTCGGATCCTCGAAGGTGTATATCACGCGCTTGCCGGTGCCGCGCACGCGCTTGATCGCCTGGCCGGTTGCTTTCTGGAGCGTCTGGGCGGCGAGTTGCGCGCCGCGCTCGCGCGTCAAGTCGCGCTCGCCGGTGCCGCGCGTGTCGAGGAGATTGCCGATGAAGATATAACTGACTTTTTCATCGGTGTAGAGGATGCGGCCGCCCAGCACGATCTCGTAGATGCCGCTGAATGGCGTCTTCGCGATGCTCTCCACCGCCAGGTCCGGGAAGCGCGCCTGAACCGCTTTGCGGATGGCCGCCTCGCTGCCATGGGCGGCGCCTGCCGCGAGGCCCGTCGTCACCAGAAGCATTGCCGCAAGTTTTCGTAGCATGGTGGTCCTTGGTCGTGCGTCCGGTTTCATGGGTCAGGCGCTGGCCTGGCGCACCAGGAAGTTCTTGAGCAAGGGCTGCCAGTTCACCAGTTTCAGCCCCAGGTTGCGCGCCCTCGATACCAAGACTATATCGTTGTTGAAAAGTTTCTGCAGTCCGTCCGTCATCAGATGGACGGCAAGCACGTCTTCCCGGCGCGCCCGCTCGTAGCCCCGGAGCAGCGCATGGTCCCCGCAGTCGCGCTGCGGGCCGCGTGTGATCAATACCTCGGCCAGCGCCCGGGCGTCGCGAAAACCGAGGTTTACGCCCTGGCCCGCCAGCGGGTGCACGTTGTGGGCGGCATCCCCCACCAGCGCGACCCGCGGCTTCGTGAATTGCGTCACGCGGGCGACCTTGAGCGGAAAACCGGCCGCGGCCGTGATGAGCTGCAGCGTGCCCAGCGCGCCATGGCTGGCCGCTGCCACTTTTGCGGCAAGTTCGGCGGCCGGCAGCGCGAGCAAGCTGCGCCCCTGCTCCTGCGCGATCGACCATACCATCGAGACCCGGTCCCCCGGCAACGGCAGCAGTGCCAGCACGCCGTCGCGCATGAACCACTGGAAGGCAGTGCCGCGATGTGGTTTCTCGCACGAGAAATTCGCGACCACGCCGAGCTGATCGTAATCGCCGGGGCGCACGCTGATGCCGGCCTGCGCGCGCACCTGCGATTCCGCGCCATCGGCGCCGATCACCAGGCGTGCCGCGATCTCGGTGCCGTCGTCGAGCCGCAGCGTGGCCTCATCGGCGCCGAGCTCGAGGGAAGTCCATCCGGCGGGGCGATAGATGCGCAAGTCCGGGAAGTCGCCCAGACCATCCCACAACGCCTGCAACAGCCGGCGCCCCTCGACGATGAAGGCGAGCTCGCGCAGTCCCGCTTCGTAGGCGCTGAAATGAAGGCACGCGCCCTCGGCGTCGCCATGCACCTGCATTGCCTCGACCCGGGTGATGCGGTCCTGTGGCAGCCCTTGCCACGCGCCGCAGTCGTCGAGGAACGCCGCAGAGCCGGGACTCAATGCGTAGACGCGGTTGTCCCAGGACGAGTCGGCCGGCGCAACGGCCGGCGGCTGCGGCTCGATCAGCGCCTGCCTGAGCCCGCTGCGCGCCAGCGCGCGCGCCAGGCTCAGGCCGACCAGCCCGCCACCGATAATGACGACGTCGAATTCGTTGCGCATATCCGCGCAGTGTAGCTGCGCGGATCATGGAACAGCGTGAATCTCACTATTCGGGACAGCCGGCGGGGTCGGAAAATCAGTTCTACGCGGGGCGAGGGGCTACGACAAGCGCTGGATTATTAACCCGAATTCAGCAGAAATTCAGTGGCTTAACTTGACAATGACTGCCCCCCTCTTTAGACTCGCCAGCCTGCCGGACACCATGATTTTTGAGGGTTCTCCTTTCAGGAATTGGCCGCGGATGCGCGGCCAATTCCTAAGGCGAGTTAGCTCAGCGGTTAGAGCAGCGGAATCATAATCCGTTGGTCCGGGGTTCAAATCCCTGACTCGCCACCCGTTTTTCGCGGCTCGAGACGACGTCGTGTGTTACTGTGAATTGATGCGGAGATGGATAGGGGCAGTAGCGCTGGCGGCAGCCTGTGCCACGACGAGCCATGCCCAGTTCAACCGTCACTTGCCGGCCGACGGCAGGCTGGGCGTGCTGGTTGGCCAGCAGCACCCCCTCCCCCTGGTAGAGATCAACAACATGATCGTGCGTCTTGCGCCCGGGGCGCGGGTCTACGACGAGCACAACCGCACGATATTGCACACGTTTCTCCCGCTGCAGGCGCCCGTGCTGTTCGTCCTCGACATGAACGGCGACGTCGCGCGCGCCTATATCCTGCGGTCCGAGGAGTGGGAGCGGCTCGCGCCGCCGCCTGCGGCCCCTGCGCCCTGACCCCGTTCCGCTGTTCCGTCCGCGCCTCGTGTCCCACAAGCTCTACATCAAGACGTTCGGCTGTCAGATGAACGAGTACGACTCGGCCAAGATGGCCGACGTGCTGGGCGCCGCGCACGGCATGGAGACGACCGTGGATCCCGCCGCGGCCGACGTCATTCTCTTCAACACCTGCTCCGTGCGCGAAAAAGCGCAGGAAAAGGTGTTCACCGACCTCGGCTTCGTGAAGCATCACAAGCGCGCGAACCCGCGGCTCTTGATCGGCGTGGGCGGCTGCGTGGCCAGCCAGGAGGGCGCGGCCATCGTGGCGCGCGCGCCCTACGTGGACCTCGTGTTCGGGCCACAGACGCTGCACCGGTTGCCGCAGATGATCGAGGCGCGCCGCCGGACGGGCCAGCCGCAGGTGGACGTGTCCTTTCCCGAGATCGAGAAGTTCGACCACCTGCCGCCGGCTCGCGTCGAGGGCGTCACCGCCTTCGTCTCGGTGATGGAAGGCTGCAGCAAGTACTGCACTTTCTGCGTGGTGCCGTACACCCGCGGCGAGGAAGTCTCGCGCCCGCTCGAGGACGTGTTGACCGAGATCGCGGAGCTGGCGCAGCAGGGCGTCAGGGAAGTCACGCTGCTCGGCCAGAACGTGAATGCCTACCGCGACGCCACGGGGGCGGGAGAAGCTGCCGACCTGGCCCTGCTGGTCGAATATACGGCGGCGATTCCCGGTATCGAGCGCATCCGCTACACGACCTCCCACCCGCGGGAGTTCACCCAGCGCCTGGTCGACGCCCACGCCCGCATACCGCAGCTCGCGCCGCACGTGCACCTGCCGGTGCAGGCGGGCTCCGACCGCGTGCTGGGGGCGATGAAGCGCGGCTATACCGTCCTCGAGTACAAGTCCATCGTGCGCCGGCTGCGCGCCGCCTGTCCCGGCATTTCGATATCCTCGGACTTTATCGTCGGCTTCCCGGGCGAGACCGAAGCCGAATTCGAGGCCACCCTGAATCTGACCGAGGAGGTCGGCTTCGACGCGAGCTTCAGCTTCATCTACAGCCGGCGACCCGGCACGCCGGCGGCCGCGCTGCCCGATGACACGCCGCACCCGGTGAAGCTCGCCCGCCTGCAGCGGCTGCAGGCGCGGATAGATGAGCAGGCGCAGGCGCTGAGCCAGAGCATGGTCGGCACGCGCCAGCGCGTGCTGGTGGAAGGTGCGGCAAGAAGGGACTCAACCGAGCTGTGCGGCCGCACTGCCAACAACCGCGTGGTCAATTTTCCGGGTTCACCGGAACGGGTCGGCCGCTTTGCGGACATCACCATCACCGCGGCGCTGCGGCACTCGCTCCGCGGCGAGCTACCGCATTGAAGCCCGTCGAAGTCACCTTCAGACCCGTCGACAACCAGCAGCTCGCCGCGCTGTGCGGCGCGCTCGACGAGAACCTGCGGCAGATCGAGACCGCGCTCGACGTCGGCATCGCGCGCCGCGGCGAACGCTTCGCCGTGACCGGCAAAGCCGACCAGACCCGGCTTGCCGCCCAGTTGCTGCGGTCGTTCTACGAGCGGGCGCGCAGCGGACTCACGCTGGAGGACGTGCAGCTCGGCCTGATCGAGGCCGCAGGCCCGCGCCAGGTCGCGCCCGATGCCGGTCCCCAGCTCATCACGCGACGCCAGGACCTGCACGGGCGCACGCAGCGCCAGGTGCAGTACCTGCAAAACATCCTCTCCCACGACCTCACCTTCAGCGTCGGCCCCGCCGGCACCGGCAAGACCTATCTCGCGGTGGCGTGCGCCGTGGACGCGCTGGAGCGCGAAGCGGTCAAGCGCATCGTGCTGGTGCGCCCGGCGGTCGAAGCCGGCGAGCGCCTCGGCTTCCTCCCCGGCGACATGGCGGCCAAGGTGGACCCGTACCTGCGCCCGCTCTACGATGCGCTCTACGAGCTCATGGGGTTCGACAAGGTGGCGAAAATGTTCGACCGCGGCGCGATCGAGATCGCGCCGCTCGCCTTCATGCGCGGGCGCACGCTCAACCATTCGTTTGTCATCCTCGACGAGGCGCAGAACACCACCCCCGAACAGATGAAGATGTTCCTCACCCGCATCGGCTTCGGCAGCAAGGCGGTCGTCACCGGCGACGTGACGCAGATCGACCTCGCGCGCGGGCGGAAGAGCGGGCTGGTCGAAGCCGTGGAGGTGCTGAAGAAAGTGCGCGGTATTGCCTTCACCTATTTCGAGGCCGAGGACGTGGTGCGCCATCCGCTGGTGCAGCGTATCGTCAATGCCTACGAAAGTTACAAGTTCCCGGTTCCAGGTTCCAAGTTGAAAAACGAACCGGAAGAATGAACCTCGAGCCCGGAACCTTGAACCCGAAACTGCATTTGGCCGTGCAATACGCGATCAACGCGCGCGGCCTGCCTTCGCGCGCCCAGATCAGGCGCTGGGCGCGGGCGGCGCTCGATCACGACGCGCGGGTTACGGTGCGCATTGTCGGCAGCGGGGAAGCGCGTGCTCTCAACCGGCGGTTTCGGGGCAGAAACTACCCGACCAACGTGCTCACCTTCATCCTGCGCGAGCGGCCGCGGCTGGAGGGCGACCTCGCGCTGTGCGCACCAGTGATCGCGCGCGAGGCGCGCGTCCATGGCAAGGGCGCCACCGCGCATTACGCGCACCTCGTGGTGCACGGGCTCCTGCACCTGCAGGGCTACGGCCATGAAGCAAAGCGGGAAGCGCGCGTGATGGCGCGCAGGGAATCGGGCGTGGTGACGCGGCTCGGCTACCCGGACCCGTACGGGAACCAAGGATGAAGGGAAAAGAGAAAAGGGGAAAGGGAAAAGCGGTGCGGCCACGCGGCTTCGCCCCTTTTGCCTTTTGCCTTTTTACTTTCGCCTTTCAGCGCCATGGCTAACCAACCGAACAACAAGCCTACGCTCCTCGAGCGCATCGGCGTCTGGCTCGCGCGCGAGCCCGAAGACCGGGAGGCATTGATCGAGCTGCTGCGCACCTCCTACGAGCGCAACCTGCTCGACGCCGACGCGCTGGCCATGATCGAGGGCGTGCTGCAGGTCTCCGAGATGCAGGCGCGCGACATCATGGTGCCGCGCGCCCAGATGGACGTCATCGACATCAAGGAGTCCCCCGACCAGTTCATCCCGACGGTGATGCAGACCGGGCATTCGCGCTTCCCGGTAGTCGGCGAGAACAAGGACAACGTCATCGGCATCCTGCTCGCCAAGGATCTGCTGCGCTACTACGCCGGCGAGGAGGAATTCAACGTGCGCGACATGCTGCGCCCGGCGGTGTTCATCCCCGGCTCGAAGCCGCTCAACGTGCTGCTCAAGGATTTCCGCAGGAACCGCAATCACATGGCGATCGTCGTCGACGAGTACGGCGGCGTGGCGGGGCTGCTCTCGATCGAGGACGTGATCGAGCAGATCGTCGGCGACATCGAGGACGAATACGATTTCGACGACGTCGAGGACAACATCGTGGCCGACAAGGGCGGCGTGTACCGCGTCAAGGCGCTCACCGAGATCGCGGACTTCAACGCCGCCTTCGGCACCAGCTTCAGTGACGAGGAGTTCGACACCCTGGGCGGCCTGATGTTGTCGCGCTTCGGACGCGTGCCCAAGCGCGGCGAGCAGGTCACCATCGACAACCTCGCTTTCAAGGTGCTGCGCGCCGACAGCCGCCGCCTGCACCTGCTGCAGGTCACCAGGAAAAAATAGGGATGAGGGCGGAGGGATGAGGGATGAGGGCACAGCAGGAATCTTTCGACTGCACTCCGCTTCCGTTTCACCACGCGTATCGTTCGCGCTCGCCTTTGTCCTCGGCGCGGTAACGGTAGCCGGCTACGCGCCGTTCTACTTCTACCCGCTGCCCGTCGTCACGCTGGCGGGGCTCTTCTATCTCTGGTCGCAGGCCGCGACGCCGCGCGCTGCGGCGGCGGCCGGTTTCGCGTTCGGGCTCGGCTTCTTCCTGTTCGGGGTGTCCTGGGTCTACGTCAGCCTGCACGACTTCGGCGCCATGCCGGCGCCGCTCGCCGCGGCAGCCACCTTTTTGTTCTGCGCCTTCCTGGCGCTGCTCCCCGCCGCGGCAGGTTACGCCTCCGCCCGGCCCCGCGTGTCTCACGCCGCCCGCTGCGGCCTGCTGGCGCCCGCGGCTTGGACGCTGGCGGAATGGACGCGCGGCTGGATATTCACCGGCTTTCCCTGGCTTGCCACCGGCTACTCCCAGGTGCCGGACAGCCCGCTCGCGGGCTACGCTCCGGTGCTGGGAATCTACGGCGTCTCGCTCGTCACCGCCGCCACCGCCGGCCTTATCGTCGTGCTGGAACACCGCCTGACGGCAAGCGATGAACGCGGAACGATGAACGCGGAACGGAAAACCTCCTTCAATTGGCGGTTCATCATTCATCATTCATCATTCATCATTCTCGCCATCTGGCTCACCGGCTGGGTGTTGAGCCAGATCGCGTGGACCACGCCCGCGGGAGCGCCGTTCGCCGCGAGCCTGCTGCAGGGCAACGTCGAGCAGGACCAGAAATGGCGCGCAGACCGCCTGCAGAGCACGCTCACTCTCTACGAAACGCTCGCGAAGTCGGTCAACAGCCCGCTTATCATCCTGCCTGAAACCGCCCTGCCGCTGTTCCTCGAGCAGGTGCCGCGCGACTACCTGGAAGCGCTCGCCGCGCAGGCGCGCAGCAACGGCGGCGACGTCTTGATCGGCGTGCCCGAGCGCCTGCCCGGCGGCGAGTTCTACAATAGCGCGGTCAGTTTCGGCGCCGCGCCGTCGCAGCGCTACCGCAAATCGCACCTGGTGCCGTTCGGCGAGTTCATCCCACTGCGCCCGGTGCTGGGATGGATCGTCGGCGCGCTGGCCAGCCCGCTGCAGGATTTCTCGCGCGGCGCCGCGGACCAGCGGCCGCTCGCCATCGCCGGGCAGCGCGTGGCCGTCAATATCTGCTACGAGGACGCGTTCGGGGAAGAAATCATCCGCCAGTTGCCGGAGGCGACGGTGCTGGTGAACATCAGCAACGTCGCCTGGTTCGGCCGGTCCATCGCGCCGCAGCAACACCTGCAGATCGCGCAGGCGCGCGCCATGGAGACCGGCCGCACCATGCTGCGCGCGACCAATACCGGCGTTACCGCGGTGGTCGACCCACGCGGCGAGGTGGTTGCCGCCGCGCCCGGCTTCACCATCGCCACCGTTACGCACGTGGTGCAGGGATACCGCGGCGCAACGCCCTACGTGCGCTGGGGCAACACCGTCGCGCTCGCTCTGTGCATTGCGATGATTGCGGCGGCCATCTGGCGCGCGCGCCGCGTTGCGCGTTCCGCGCCCTCGTAAAACCCTGTAGAATTCGCGGGTTAGACACACCTGCCCGCATGCTTACCTTCCAGCAGATCATCCTCCAGCTCAATCAGTACTGGGACCGGCAAGGCTGCGTGCTGCTGCAGCCGTACGACATGGAGATGGGCGCGGGCACTTTCCACACCGCGACCTTCCTGCGCGCGGTCGGGCCGGAGCCGTGGAACGCGGCGTACGTGCAGCCCTGCCGCCGCCCCAAGGACGGCCGCTACGGCGAGAACCCCAATCGCCTCCAGCACTACTACCAGTACCAGGTGGTGATGAAGCCCTCGCCCGAGCAGTTCCAGGACCTGTACCTCGGTTCGCTCACGGACGCGCTGGGCATAGACCCGAAGAAAAACGACATCCGCTTCGTCGAGGACGACTGGGA
>CAZCGD010000026.1:0-31717 GCA_964498105.1 uncultured Streptomycetaceae bacterium | reverse complement strand
ATGGCAGCCGTAGTCACGCCCGGGCTCACCACCGTGCACTTTCCGACGGCGGAGCTGGGAACCTACGCCGCGCAGCAACTGCTGGCGCGGATTGCCGGCACGCCGTTTGAGGCTCGGGTCGAGTTGCCGGTGGAGCTGGTGGTGAGGGGGAGCACTGCCCCGCCCTCGCGCGCAGGGTAGGAAATTAGCCGCCAAGTCGTAAAGGCCGCCAACAAAACCGGCAACCATAATCAAGGCAAGAACGTTTACTCGTCACTCATCAGCCGTCACTCAAACATCTCCGCGCCACCCGGTGCGCTGGTCTTGACGAAGTAGGCGCGCCCCTGGCAGGGCACTTGATCCGCATTTATATGCGGTTAATGCCGCTCCGGATTCTTAACCGAGGGACTTGCGCGCCTTGGCGATGGCGGCCTTGACGCGCGCGGGCGCGGTGCCGCCGAGGTGCGCGCGGCTCTTCAGGGATCCCTCGAGCGTGAGCACGGCGTAGACGTCCTTGCCCGCCGCCGGCGCGAAGCGCTGCAGCTCGGCGAGCTTCAACTCGGCCAACTCGCAGCCGCGCGACTCGGCGTAGCGCACCGCCCGGGCGACTGCCTCGTGCGCTTCGCGGAACGGCAGCCCCTTCTTGACCAGGTACTCGGCGAGATCGGTCGCGGTGGCGTGCCCCTGCCGAGCGGCGGCCGCCATCGCCTTCTTGTCGACCTTGATGCCCGGCAGCATCTCGCCCAACACCGCGAGGCTCGCCGTCAGCGTTTCCACCGTGTCGAACAGCGGCTCCTTGTCTTCCTGGTTGTCGCGGTTGTAGGCGAGCGGCTGCGCCTTCATCAGCATCAACAGCGCCACCAGGTGCCCGGTGACGCGCCCGGTCTTGCCGCGGACGAGTTCCGCGACGTCGGGGTTTTTTTTCTGCGGCATGATGGAGGAGCCGGTGCAGAAGCGGTCGGCGAGCGTGACGAAGCCGAAGCGTGGGTTCATCCACAGGATGACCTCTTCGCAGAAGCGCGACAGGTGCGTCATCACCAGCGCGGCGCAGGCGCAGAATTCGATGGCAAAGTCGCGGTCGGACACGGCGTCGATCGAGTTTTCGCACACGCCGTCGAAGCCGAGCTCCCTGGCGACCATCATGCGGTCGATCGGAAACGAGGAGCCGGCGAGCGCGGCCGCGCCAAGGGGCAGCCGGTTCACCCGCTTGCGGCAGTCGGCGAGCCGCTGTGCGTCGCGCGCGAGCATCTCGAAGTACGCCAGCAGGTGATGGCCGAAGGCAACCGGCTGCGCCACCTGCAGGTGCGTGTATCCCGGCATCACCGTCCTGGCATGTTGGTCGGCGAGATCGAGCAGCGCGCGCTGCAGGGCGCTAATGTGGGCCAGCACCTGGTCGATCGCGGCGCGCAAATAGAGGCGCACGTCGGTGGCGACCTGGTCATTGCGCGAGCGGGCGGTGTGCAGCCGCTTGCCGGGCTCGCCGACCAGTTCGGTGAGGCGCCTCTCGATGTTGAAGTGCACGTCCTCGTGCGCCTCCGACCACGGGAAGCGGCCCTTGCGGATCTCGGTGCGGATCTGCGCCAGTCCCTTCTCTATCGCCGCGAGGTCGGCCTTGCCGATGATGCCCGTCGCGTGCAGCATGCGCGCGTGGGCGAGCGAGCCCTCGATGTCGAACTCGGCGAGCTTCCGGTCGAAGGACACCGAGGCTGTGAAGCGCTGCACCTGCTCGGTCGCCGGCTCACTGAAGCGTCCCGACCACGGCTCCCCTTTGTTTTTGTCGTTGGCGGACATGCGGCCTGCTAAAATTCGCGTATGGCGAGAAGTATAAATCAAAACGCCTACGCGGGCGCCCTGCCGAACTTCCGCAATCTCGGCATCATGCTGCGCGTTCTGGTCATCGTGAACATGGCCGCCGCCGCTGCCGCTATCGTCAAGAGTCCCGGTCTGCTCGCAGCGTGGCGGCAGTTCATCGAAATTTCCGCCCTGGTCGAGCCGCTGCTGATCTTGTCCCTGCTGGTGCTCGCGATGCTCTCGGGCGTCCTGCGGCGGATACCGTACTGGGTCGCCGTGGTCGTAGTGCTGGCGGTGGAGCTCGCGCTCGCCACGGCGCTCTACCTGGCGGGACGCATTCTGCTCGGCGACGAGCCCTCGCCGCTGGAGCGCTACTGGGCGCTGGTCGCGCTTACCACCGGTGCGCTGCTTGCCTACTTCAACCTGCGCGAACGGGCGCTGTCACCCGCCTTGTCGGAAGCGCGGCTGCAGGCGCTGCAGGCGCGCATCCGGCCCCACTTCCTGTTCAACAGCATCAACGCGGTACTGTCGCTGATCCGCAAGGAGCCGCAGCGCGCCGAAGCCACTCTGGAAGACATGGCCGACCTGTTCCGGGTGCTGATGGCCGACAACCGCGAGCTCACGTCCCTCGCGCGGGAGATCGAATTGTGCCGGCAGTACTTGGGCATCGAGCAGCTGCGTCTCGGCGAGCGCCTGCAGGTTGACTGGCAACTCGATGCCATGCCGCGCGATGCCCTGGTGCCGCCACTGCTGCTGCAGCCGTTGCTGGAGAACGCGGTCTATCACGGCATCGAGCCGCGCAGCGAGCCCGGCACCATCAGCGTCCATGTTTACGCAGAGCGGGACCAGCTGCACGCCGTGCTGCGCAATCCCTATCGCGAGGCGAGCGATCATCACGCCGGCAACCGGATGGCGCTCGCGAACATCCGCGAGCGGCTCGCTCTGCACTTCGACGCCGAAGCCACCCTCGCGACGAGGGTGGCTGATGACACTTTCCAGGTGCGTATCGTGATGCCGTACATCAAGGACCACGAGCCATGACCGAGCCGCCGCTCTTGCGGGTGGTGATCGTGGACGACGAGGCGCCAGCGCGCTCGCGGCTGCGGGATCTGCTTGCGGATTGCGCGAGCGAGCTGGCCCTCGCCGTGGTCGGCGAGGCCGCGAGCGGCCGCGCCGCAATCGAGCTGGTGGCGGCCGCGCCGGTGGACGTGATCCTGCTCGACGTGCGCATGCCGGATATGGACGGCATCGAGGTCGCGCGGCACTTGCAGAAGCTCGAGCGGCCGCCGGCGGTGGTGTTTGCGACCGCTTACGACGAGTTTGCTATCCGCGCCTTCGAAGTGCACGCGATCGACTACCTGCTCAAGCCGATTCGCCTCGCGCGTCTCAAAGAGGCGCTGGCGCGCGCGCGGTCGGCGCCGCCGCGGCCCGGCGCACTCAACGAGATCGCGCACGCGCCGCGCACGCACCTCTCCGCCCAGGAGCGCGGCAAGGTGCACCTGATCCCGATCGCGGAAGTGCTCTACCTCAAGGCCGAGCTGAAGTACGTGACGGTGCGGACAGCGACGCGCGAGCACTTGATCGAAGAGGCGCTGAGCAAGCTCGAGGAGGAGTTCGGCAAGCGCTTCGTGCGCGTGCACCGCAACTGCCTGGTGGCGCGCGCCGCGGTGCGCGGTTTCGAGCGCGCGATGCAGGACGGCGAGGCGCACTGGGAGGTGCTGTTGAGCGGGGTGGAGGAGCGCATCGCGGTAAGCCGCCGCCAGCAGCACGTGGTGCGCGAATTCGGAAAAGCTTAGCGCTTTTCCGAATAAAAAAGGACGTGGTAACCTAAACTTGAATAATTCTGTCGATTCTGCTTTTTTTGCTCGTTGCGGCCCCGACTGAGGGACGCAAGATGATCGCAGGAAAGTTGCCGCAACGAATCGTGATCGCGTCACGCGAGAGCGCGCTCGCGCTGTGGCAGGCGCGTCATATCCAGTCGCAGCTCGCGGGGCTCTATCCCGGCGCGGAGATCGGGATACTGGGTCTGACCACCGAGGGCGACCGCCGCCTCGACGTCTCGCTCGCGAAGATCGGCGGCAAGGGACTGTTCGTCAAGGAACTCGAAGACGCGCTGGCGGGTGGCCGCGCCGATATCGCGGTGCACTCGGTGAAGGACCTGCCGATGGAGCTGCCGCGGGGCTTTATCCTTGCCGCGGTCGGCGAGCGCGGCGACCCGCGCGATGCCTTCGTTTCCAACCGCTACGCCGCGTTGGCCGAGCTGCCGCCGGGGGCGCGCGTCGGCACCTCGAGTCCTCGCCGCGAATGCCAGCTGCGCGCGCGCTACCCGCGCTTGCAGATAGCGCCGCTGCGCGGCAACGTGCCGACGCGCCTTAAAAAGCTCGACGAGGGCGGCTACGATGCAGTCATACTCGCCGCCGCGGGACTGAAGCGCCTGGGTTTGGAGCACCGCATCACCTGCTTGCTGACACCGTCGGAGAGCGTGCCGGCGCCGGGGCAGGGCGCGCTCGGCATCGAATGCCTGGAGGGGAGGGCCGATCTCGCCGGGCTGCTTGCGCCGCTCAACCACGCTGACACAACACGCTGCGTCGCCGCCGAGCGCGCTTTCTCCCTTGCCCTGTCGGGTAACTGCAACCTGCCGCTCGGCGCCTACGCGGAAATGAACGGCGCACACCTGCACCTGCGCGGCTTCGTCGGGACGGCCGACGGCTCGCGCATCGTGAGCGGCGAGCTGGAAGGGTCCGGCGCCAACCCGGAGTCGCTGGGCAGCGCGCTCGCGCAGCAACTGAAGGCGCAGGGCGCGGCCGATATCCTGGCACAGCTGCAGATATGAAGCGGAAGCCGCTTGCGGGCAAGGGCATCGTGGTGACGCGCCCGGCGCACCAGGCGCAGGAGCTCGCCCGGCTGATCAGGCGCTGCGGCGGGCGCCCCATCCTGTTTCCGGCGATCGAGATTCGCAACGTCGAGGACCTGGGTCCGTTCACGCGGCTGGTTGACCGCCTCGACGAGTACGACTTCGCCATCTTCATCAGTCCCAACTCGGTCGAGCGCGCGATGAGCCTGATCAGCGCGCGCCGCAAATTGCCGCCCCGGCTGCAGGTCGCCACCATCGGCGGTAGCAGCGTCAGGGCGCTCGAGCGCCATGGCGTGACCGGCGTCATCGCGCCACGGGGGCGCTTTGACAGCGAGGGGCTGCTGGATCAGCCGGCGTTCGAGGTCGTCAGTTTCAAGCGCGTGGTGATATTCCGCGGGGTGGGTGGGCGCGAGCAGCTGGGCGATACGTTGCGCGAGCGCGGCGCGGTGGTTGACTACGCCGAATGCTATCGCCGCGTCAGGCCCGGCCTCGACACCGCCCCCCTGCTGCGCGCGTGGACGCGCGCCGAGTTGGACGCGGTTACGGTGACCAGCAGTGAAGGCCTGCACAACCTGTTCGAGATGATCGGCGCGCCCGGCCGCGCGCAACTGCTGCGCACGCCGCTGTTCGTGCCGCACCCGCGCATCGCGGAGGCCGCCCACGTGATGGCGGTGCAGAGAGTGATCGTGACCGGCCCCGGCGACGACGGCCTGCTAACCGGGCTCGCCGCCTATTTCAGCGCGCCGCGCTGAAAAGCTGAGACACGAAGGACACAAAGGAAAATCAAGAACAACAATTGAACCGCCAAGGCGCCTGGGCCGCCAGGAGAAACAAGACGTGGCCACAAGAACACCGGGAGCACAGCGAGAAACTGAATCAAGACGAGAAGAAAAATCGTGTTTAGTGCGATGGTCCCTAAGAGCGCCTAACACAATGAAACACACGCTGCGCTGTCACGGTTTTGGCAACGCGGGACCAGCGGCAAGGTCGGGCCCCACAACGGGTACGCACCGAGCATGCAGCCGCGGGCCAAAACCGCGCCAGCCCAAGGGGGTTGCGGCCAGAGTCGCCGCTAGCATTGTCGCGAGGCTTGCCAATACAGCGAGTATTGGCTGCGCCTCGCTTCGCGCTATCGACGATTCTGACTCGCAACGCACGCGCGTTTCATCGTGTTAGGCGCTCTATGGCTTGGCCGTGCCCATCGCGATGGTGCACTCCAGGCATATGTCCATGGTCACGGACCGGTCGCCGTTTACCGTCCACGTCGGTATCAAGTCAGGATCGCCTGGCGCGGACAGAAGGGCCGCGGCTTCCGCGGGCATGGTGGATTTTCGGTACTGCGTTCCTTGCGGGATGTGCTCTCCGCAGACGTCGCACATGCGCTTACGTTCCTTGAGCATCCTTAAGGCCTCGATCTTTTTTTGCCGTATTTCTTGGCGCGCCTGGTGCTTCCGAAATGTCGTGAATCGTGATTCGACTCTCTGTATTTCCTCTGCGCTCCTAGAACGCGGCGCCAAACAGCGTGCCGACCAGGGCGGTGCACGCCATCGCTACCGCGCCCCACAAGGTGACCCGTATCGCGCCGGCTCGCATGGATGCTCCACCGAGGTGAGCGGCGGCGGCGCCGAGGCAGGCCAGCAGAACCAGCGAGCAGCCGATTACGACGGGCGAAAGAATCCTGGCGGGGACCGCCGCCGTCAGTACCAGCGGGAGAGCCGCGCCTATTGCAAACGCAGCTGCCGAGGATAATGCGGCCTGGAGAGGACGCGCGCGCATGGCCTCGAGGATGCCCAGCTCGTCCCGCGCGTGGGCGGCGAGCGGGTCGTGTGCCGTGAGCTGATCGGCGACTTGCTCGGCGAGGTTGGGGGTGAGACCCCGGCCAACGTAGATGGACGCCAGCTCGGCGCGTTCTTTGACCGGGTCGGTGGCGAGTTCGTGCTTCTCGCGCGCGAGGTCCGCCCGTTCCGCGTCGGCCTGAGAACTCACCGAGACATACTCACCGGCCGCCATGGAAAATGCCCCCGCCACCAGGCCGGCGGACGCGGCAAGCAGAATGCTGTCAGGGGCGGCCTGGGCCGAGGCGACGCCGACGACCAGGCTGCTGGTGGAAATCAGGCCGTCGTTGGCTCCCAGCACGGCCGCCCTGAGCCAGCCGATCCGGCCGCTGCTATGAAATTCTCCATGGCTCATGGTGGTGACGTCGAGGCTTCAGATAATTTTCAGCCTTACGGCACGGAGGGCGTAAAGGAGTCGGAGAAGAACTCCTCGTCCGGCAGCTTGCACTGCGCCGTGAAATCCCGTTGTGCGGATTCCACCACGATCGGGGCGCCGCAGACGTAGACCTGGTAGCCGGAGAGGTCCGGGAAGTCCTCCATCACCGCCCGGTGCACGAACCCCGTGCGCCCGGTCCAGTTGTCGGAAGCCGGCGCGTCCGAGAGCACCGGCACGTAGCGCAGTGTTCCCTCGCGCTGCCAGCTTTCGGCGAGCTCGTGCAGGTAGAGATCGGCGCGCACGCGGCAGCCCCAGTAGAGCGTCATCGGGCGCTTTACCCCCGTGTGCAGCGCGTGCTCGATAATCGCCTTGATCGGCGCGAAGCCAGTGCCACTCGCGAGCAGGACCAGGGGCTTCGCGCTGTCCTCGCGCAGAAAGAAGGTGCCGAACGGTCCTTCGATGCGCAGGATGTCCTTCTCCTTCATGGGGCCGAAGACGTACTGGCTGAACGGCCCACCGTAGTCCCTCAGGTGCAGCCGCAGGAACGCATCGTCGTGCGGCGCGTTCGCCATCGAGAAGCTGCGGCGCGTGCCGCCCCGCAGGATGAGGTCCACGTACTGGCCGGCGAGGAACATGAATTTGTCGTTCGCCGGCAGCCTGAGCTCGAGCAGCATGACGTCCGGCGCGGCGCGCTCCATTCTCATTACGCGCGCGGGCATCATCTTGATCTGCATGCCCTTCACCGCGGCGCCAAGCTCGCGGCACTGGATCAGGAGGTCGGAGCGCGGCTTCGCCTGGCAGAACAGGGCCATGCCGGCGTCTTTCTCCGCTGCGGGCAGGGCGTGCTCCTGGTAGGTGCCGTAATCCACGACGCCCTCGACGAGTTTCCCCTTGCAGGTGCCGCAGACGCCGTTGCGGCAGCCATAGGCGATGACGATGCCTTCGCGCAGCGCGGCAGCGAGCACGGTCTCGCCGTCGTTGACGGTGATAGTGTGCCCGCTCGACTGGATCGTAACCTTATGTGGCATGCGGCATGCGCAACGGAGTGACTGGCGGCCCAGGAGTTTTTCGGACTAGCAGCTGGTCGGATTTTCGCCCCGACGAGCTGCTAAATTGAACTCATGATAGCCAGTCCGACAGGCTGCTAGAATCCGGATATGAAACGTTTGCTCATCGTCGGCTTTGGCGACATCGCGAGGCGCCTGGCGCCGCTGCTCGCCGGCCGCCATCGCGTCTACGCGCTGGCGCGTGACCCGCGGCGTTTCGCGCTGCTGCGCCAGCTCGGCGTGACTCCGCTCCGGGGGGACCTCGATGTGCCCGGTTCACTCGCCGCGCTTGCCGGGCTCGCCCATGACGTCGTGCACCTTGCGCCACCGCCCGACCGCGGAGTGCGCGATACACGCACCGCCCACCTGATTGCCGCGCTGGCAAAGGGCGGCAGTGTACCACAGCAAGTGGTCTACATCAGCACGAGCGGCGTCTACGGCGACTGCGGCGGGGAGCTGGTAATGGAGACGCGGCCGGCGCGCCCGCAGACCGAGCGCGCGCGGCGCCGCGCGGATGCCGAGCGGCAACTGCGCGAATGGGGCCGGCGCAGCGGCGTGCGGGTGGTGATCCTGCGCGTGCCCGGAATTTACGCCGCGGACCGGCTGCCGATTGCGCGGCTCGAGCGCGGGACGCCGGCACTGGAGACGGGAGAGGACGCCTACGTCAACCACGTCCATGCCGACGATCTTGCCCGCATCGTGGTCGCGGCGCTGCACCGCGGCGGCCCGGGGCGCATGTACAACGCGGCCGACGACGCCCCGATCCGCATGGGCGACTATTTCGACCTGGTGGCCGAGAACTTCGGGCTGCCGTTTCCGCCGCGCGTCACGCGCGCCGAAGCCGGCCAGGTGCTGCCCGCGAGCCTGCTCTCGTTCATAAGCGAGTCGCGGCGCCTGGTGAACCGCCGGCTCAAGCAGGAACTGCGGCTGAAGCTGCGCTATCCCACCGTACGCCACGGCATCGACGCGGCCGCGCGAAATCGCGGAGAGCTCGATCATGGATGAAGCCGTCATCGTGCTCACCAACCTGCCCGACCGCGCGGCCGCGCTCAGGCTGGCGAACGCGCTGGTCGAGCAGAGGCTCGCAGCGTGCGTGAACGTGCTCGCGGAGTGCGCCTCGGTTTACCGCTGGAACAGCGTGGTGAAAAATGCCACAGAAGTGCCGGTGCTGATCAAGACCCGCGTCGGACGCTACGCCGAGGTGGAAGCGGCGATCCGCAGCCTCCATCCCTACGAACTTCCCGAGATCATCGCGGTCCCAGTAGTGCGCGGCTTCGACGAGTACCTGCAATGGGTGGCCGGCGAAACCGCCATCTCTCAAGTTCCGTGAATCGTGAATCGTGAGTCGTGAGTCGAAACAGCAGGGTTGATGCATGACAGCAGGTTGTTACTAATCACGAATCACGCCCCACCTATTTGCCATGCGCCCGATCCTGATTATCCTGCTGGCTTTCTCATGCCTTGCTCATGGCGCCGAGCCGGAGCTGCTCGAGCCCGACCAGGCGTTCCGCTTCATGGCGCGCCTGAAGGACGCGCGCACGATCGAGGTCAACTACCAGATCGCGCCCGGCTACTACCTCTACCGCGACAAGTTTCGCTTCACGCTGGCGCCCGCGGACGCGAGGGCAGGCACGCCGCAGCTGCCGGCGGGGAAATTGAAACGTGACGAGTTCTTCGGCGAGGTCGAAACCTACCGCGGCCACCTCGCCATTGCGCTGCCGTTCGAGCTCGATGCCGGCGCCACGCCCGCGATCACCCTGACCGCGTTGTCGCAGGGCTGCGCCGACGTTGGCGTGTGCTACGTGCCGCACGAGCAGAAGGCGCGGTTGAGCCTGGCCGCGGCGGATGGCGCGGCGAGCGACGTGTCGCTGGGGCAACTGCTAGGGCTCGGCCAGCGGGCGGCCGGCGCGGATGACGCGCTCTTTGCCCGGGTCTTCGAGAGCGGGTTCTGGCTGGTGGTGGCGAGCTTCTTCGGCTTCGGGCTGTTGCTGTCGCTGACCCCCTGCGTGCTGCCGATGGTGCCGATATTGTCCGGCGTCATCGTCGGCGCCGGCCATCCCGTTACCAAGACGAGGGGCTTCCTGCTTGCGGCCGTCTACGTGCTCGGCATGGCGATCGCGTATGCCATCGCGGGAGTGGCGGCGGGACTGTCCGGTGCGATGCTGTCGGCGGCGCTGCAGAATCCGTGGGTGGTGGGCGCGTTCGCCGCGGTGTTCGTGGCGCTCGCCCTGGCGATGTTCGGGTTCTACGACCTGCAGCTGCCGGTGGCGCTGCAGGGGCGCATCGCCGCGGCCAGCAACCGCCGCTACGGCGGCCACTATGCGGGCGTGTTCTCGATGGGCGTGCTGTCCGCGCTGATCATTGGGCCGTGCGTGGCGGCGCCGCTCGCCGGGGCGCTGCTCTACATCAGCCAGAGCCGTGACGTCGTGCTGGGCGGCTCCGCGCTGTTCGCGCTGGCACTGGGCATGGGCGTGCCGCTGCTCGCGATCGGCGCGTCAGCTGGGGCGCTGCTGCCCAAGGCCGGTCCGTGGATGGAGACCATGAAGCGTTGCTTCGGCACGCTGCTGCTGGGCGTGGCGATCTTCCTCGTGTCGCCGTTCCTGCCGGTTACGGTGCAGCTGTTCCTGTGGGGGGCGTTGCTGATTGTGACGGCGATCTACTTGCGCGCCATCGACCCGCTGCCCGCCGGCGCGCACGGCTTCCATAAATTCAGCAAGGGCGTCGGCCTGCTGTCGCTGCTCGTGGGTCTGGTGTACCTGGTCGGCGCGTTTTCGGGCGGCCGCGACCTCCTGCAGCCACTGTCGGGTTTCCGCGTCACGGCGCGGGAAGGTGAGCCGTCAGCCGCGCCGTTCCAGCGAGTCAACAGCCCGGCCGAGCTCGACGCCCGCATCCAGGCCGCCGCGGGCCGCACGGTGATGCTGGATTTTTACGCCGACTGGTGCATCTCCTGCAAGGAGATGGAGCGCTACACCTTCAGCGACGAGCGCGTGCAGGCCCGCTTCCGTGACATGGTGCTGCTGCAGGCCGACGTCACCGCCAACACCGCCGAGCACGCCGCGCTGCTCCGGCGCTTCCAACTGTTCGGCCCGCCGGGCATCGTTTTCTTCGATCGCGAAGGCCGCGAGATCAGGGGCCTGCGTGTGATCGGCTTCCAACCCGCGGACCGCTTCGTCGCGGCGCTCGACCAGGCAGTGGGCTTTCGGTGAAGCGGGCGCACGCCATGGCGCTGTTCGCCGTGGTGGCGATCGCGGCCACGGCCGGCGGCGCGGCCTACCACCTGTGGTCGCGGGGCGGCGGCACCGCGGCAGCGGGGGCCGGCGCAGTGGTCGAGCAGATCTATGCGGCGCGGCTTGCCGACCTCAAGGGTGGGGCGCAGACACTGGGGCAGTGGCAGGGGCAGGTGCTGGTGGTTAATTTCTGGGCCACTTGGTGCGCCCCGTGCCGGGAGGAGATCCCGGGCTTCGTGAGGATGCAGGAGCGTTACGGACCGCGCGGGCTGCAGTTCGTGGGCATCGCCATCGACCAGCCGGACAAGGTGGCCGAGTTCTCTCGCGAGTTTCACATCAACTACCCCCTGCTGATGGGCGGGCTGGAAACGATGGAGCTGATGCGCCAGGCCGGCAACCGTGCCGGGGTCCTGCCCTACACCCTGGTCATTGCTCGGGACGGCAAGTTGGTCAGTCGCGAGCCGGGCGGACTCAAGGAATCGCGGTTGGAGCGTATCATTCAGCCCCTGCTTTAGCCCCCATCTGTCGGTTAATACCGGCTTAATTCGGCTATCTTCTTCTAAAACCCGGAATGGCAGGATCGGGATCAAACCTTGCTCTAAGCCCTGTGGCACTTGGAATTTGGTCCTGACCCAGCGTGAGGCTAAGTCCACTGCAAGCGGTTACAAGCGTCAGTACGATCCTGATTATCCGGTGAATTTCTGGCTAACTCCCAGCTAACTTCGGCTATTACTGGACAACTGAGCCGATCTTAGGCAAACTCGCGACCAGGGTTTGCGTTTGACGCTGATCGGCCCGGTCTTATTGGGCAGCAGCGCCCTTTCGACACTCAACCATGCCCGGCGCCAAGCACATCCTGGTAATCAACGGTCCCAACCTCAATCTGCTGGGGTCGCGGGAGACCAAGCACTATGGCAAGGACACCCTGAAGGCGATCAATGCCCGGCTTGCCAAGCGCGCCAAGGCCGCTAGAGGGCGGCTCGCGATCTACCAGAGCAACTCCGAATCGGAACTGGTGGAACGCATCCAGCGGGCGCGGGAGGAGGGGGTAGAGTTCATCATCATCAACCCCGCTGCCTACACCCACACCAGCGTTGCGATGCGCGATGCGCTGGCTGCGGTGGGCATACCCTTCGTGGAGGTGCACCTGTCGAACGTGTTCGCGCGGGAGTCCTTCCGGCGCGAGTCGTACTTCACCGACCTTGCCGTCGGTATCATCGGCGGGCTCGGCGCCAAGGGCTACGAACTGGCGCTGGAGTTCGCCCTGCAGTACTCGAGGACAAAATAGAGGCCGCCATGGATCTGCGCAAGTTGAAAACGCTGATCGACCTGGTGCAGCAGTCGGGAATTGCAGAGCTGGAGATCAGCGAGGGCGAGGAGCGGGTCCGTATCACCCGCGGCGTGAGCGGGGCGCAACAGGCCGCCCCTGTGACCCACACGGTGACGCTGCCGGTGGCTGGCGCCCCGGCCGTCCCCGCGGAGGGCGATGTCGTCGCCGCGCCGGAGGGGCACGTCATCCGCTCGCCGATGGTTGGCACTTTTTATCGCTCTTCGGCGCCGGGGGCGACGGCGTTCGTCGAGGTCGGGCAGGCGGTCAAGGCGGGAGATACGCTGTGTATCATCGAGGCGATGAAGCTGTTGAACGAGATCGAGGCCGACCGGGACGGCATCGTGAAGGCCATACTCGCGGAAAGCGGCCAGCCGGTGGAATACGGCGAGCCGCTGGTGATCCTCGGGTAATGAGTGACGGGGAATGAGTGTCGAGCGACACCCCGTTCAAAGTTCCAAGTTCAAAGTTCCAAGTTAAATCTTGAACCTTGAACCTTGAACCTGGAACCTGGAACCCGGAACAGCTCCGTCCCTCGACCCCCGACCCTCGATACCCATCACCGGTTCTCCTGATGTTTGAAAAAATCCTGATCGCCAATCGTGGCGAAGTGGCGCTGCGCATCCAGCGCGCCTGCCGCGAGCTGGGCATCAAGACGGTAGTGGTGCACTCGGAGGCGGACCGCGACGCCAAGTACGTGAAGCTCGCGGACGAATCGGTATGCATCGGGCCGCCGCCCTCGAGCCTGAGCTACCTCAACATTCCCGCCATCATCAGCGCCGCCGAAGTGACGGATGCCGAAGCGATCCATCCCGGCTGGGGCTTTCTCGCGGAGAACCCCGACTTCGCCGAGCGCGTGGTGCAGAGCGGTTTCGTGTTTATCGGTCCCCGCCCCGAGACGATCCGCCTGCTGGGCGACAAGGTGAACGCCAAGAACGCGATGAAGAAGGCGGGTCTGCCGGTGGTACCCGGCGTGGACGAGGCGTTGCCACAGGAGCCGAACGACGTGGTCAAGATCGCGCGCTCGATCGGCTATCCGGTGATCATCAAGGCGACGGGCGGTGGCGGCGGCCGCGGCATGCGCGTGGTTCACACCGAGGCGGCGCTGCTAACTGCGGTGCAAACGACGCGGGCGGAAGCGCAAGCCGCCTTCGGCAACCCCATGGTTTACCTGGAGAAGTATCTGGAGGATCCGCGCCACATCGAGTTCCAGGTGCTGGCCGACCGCTTCCGCCACGCGATTCACCTCGGCGAGCGCGATTGCTCGATGCAGCGGCGCCACCAGAAGGTGATCGAGGAGGCGCCCGCGCTGCACATCAATGCGCGCAGCCGCACCCGCGTCGCCGAGCGCTGCGCCGAGGCCTGCCAGAAGCTTGGCTACGAGGGCGCGGCGACCTTCGAGTTCCTCTACGAAAACGGCGAGTTCTACTTCATCGAGATCAACACGCGGCTCCAGGTCGAGCATCCAGTGACCGAGATGATCACCGGCATCGATATCGTGCAGCAGCAGATCCGCATCGCGGCGGGAGAGAGGCTCCGCATCCGGCAGCGCGACGTGCAGTTTCGCGGCCATGCCATCGAGTGCCGCATCAATGCCGAGGACCCGTACCGCTTCACGCCTTCGCCCGGGCGCATCACCTCGTACCACATGCCCGGCGGACCCGGCATCCGCGTCGACTCGCATGCCTACAACGGCTACTTCGTGCCGCCGCACTACGACTCGCTGATCGGCAAGATCATCGCTTACGGTGACACCCGCGAGCAGGCCATCGCGCGGCTCAGCATCGCGCTCTCCGAAACCGCGATCGAGGGCATCAAGACCAATATCCCGCTGCACCAGGAGATGCTGCTGGACGCCGCTTTCCTCAGGGGCGGCACCAGCATCCACTATCTCGAGCAGAAGCTCGCCAAGCTGGCTCGAGAAGAGTGAGGCGAGAGGCGAGAGGCGTGAGGCGTAAGGCGGGAGGGGAACTCGTGGTTTCCCCGCCTCACCCCTGACCCCTCACTCCGCACGCATTTCGCAATGGCCTGGCTTTCCATCACTTTCGAGGCGCCGGCCGACCAAGTGGACGCGCTGTCCGACGCGCTGCTCGAGGCGGGCGCGGCGAGCGTGGACGTGACCGACGCCGGTGCCGGCTCTCCCGCCGAGCAACCGGTGTTCGACGAACCGGGAGCGGAGCCGCCGCGGCCCTGGCAGCGCAGCCTGATGAGCGTGCTGGTGGCGCAGGGCGCGGACGCTGCGGCCGTCGTTGCCGCGGCGTGCTTCCGCGCCGGCATCGCGCCGCCGCCGTGCCGCGTGAGCGAGGTCGCCGAGCAGGACTGGGTACGGGCGAGTCGCGACCAGTTCGCACCGATCCGCATTTCACCACGGTTGTGGATCGTGCCGAGCTGGCACCGTGCGACCGATCCGGACGCGATCAATATTTCGCTCGATCCGGGCCTGGCCTTCGGCACCGGCAATCATCCGACCACCAGGCTGTGTCTGACCTGGCTCGAGCGCGTGGTCCGCGGCGGGGATACGGTGATCGATTACGGCTGCGGCTCCGGCATACTCGCCATCGCGGCGATGAAGCTCGGGGCGGCGCGCGCGGACGGCGTGGATATCGACGGGCAGGCGCTGCTTGCGGCGCGCCACAATGCCATTCACAATCAGGTGAAAATTACCTTTCACGGCGCTGCCGAGTCCATCGGGCAGCCGGCCCGGATCGTGGTCGCCAACATCCTTGCGCATCCGCTCATCGTCCTCGCGCCGCTGCTCGCGCGACTCACCGCGCCGCGCGGGCGGCTCGCGCTGGCGGGGTTGCTGGCGGCACAGGCGAACGACGTGCGCTCCGCCTATGGACCGTGGTTCGACTTTGAAGCGCCGGAGGAAGACGAGGGCTGGATGTTGTTAAGCTGCGTCCGTCGCTAACAGCTTGTCGGCATGATTACCCAGTGCCCATCCTGCAGCACCCTGTTCGGCGTGACGCCGGAGCAGTTGCAGGCGCACCAGGGAAAGGTGCGCTGCGGCCGTTGCATGGCCGTGTTCGACGGCCTGAAGGCGCTCGTCGCGTCACCGGAGCCGGCAGCGGGCAGCGCGGGCGAGGCCGCCGGATTCCGGCTCGAGCCGGTGGATCCGGCGCAGGCCGCGGCCGTAGCGCAGCCCCCGGCCGCAGGTGCGGCACCGGCGGAATACATGGACCAGGATTACGGGCCGGCGCCGGAGCAGCTCTCGCTCGATGCCCAGATGTACCCTGCAGAATCGCGGCGCGGCGCGCGCGGATGGACGGCTGGGTCGGTTCTGCTGGTGTTCGTTCTCGCCGGCCAGGCCGCCTATCTGTACCGGTCCGAATTGGCTGCACAGGTTCCCGGGCTCAAACCCTATCTCGTCCAGTGGTGCGGCGCGCTGCGCTGCGAGATCCTGCCGCCGCAGCGCCCGCAGCAGATCGCCATCGAGGCGTCCGACCTGCAGGTGGCCGATGCGGGGCGGCCGAACGTCATCCGGCTCACCGCTACGCTGCGCAACCACGCCGGCCACGATCTCGGCTATCCCGCCCTCGACCTCGTGCTCACCAACACCAAGGAGCACGCGCTGGCGCGGCGCATCTTTGCGCCGAAGGAGTACCTGGAGCGCGGCAAGGACGTAATGAAGGGCTTTCCCGCCAAGGCCGAAATCACCATCCGGCTCGATCTCGATACCGGGGACCTCAATCCCGCGGGTTTCCGTCTCGACCTACTGCCTGCGCCGGCGCAGTAAAGCTGAACCGCCAAGGCCGCCAAGAAAGCAAATCAATAATTGAACCGCCAAGCCCGCCAAGAAGAGCAACTGGAATCATGAGCACACCGGAAGACTTGAAATACACGGCCACGCATCAATGGGTGAGGGTGGATAAGGACGGCACGGCGACGGTGGGCATTACGGACCACGCGCAGGAGCAACTCGGCGACGTGGTGTTCGTGCAGCAACCCGAAGTCGGCAGCAAGTTCAAGCAGGGCGAAACCTGTGCCGTGGTGGAATCGGTGAAGGCGGCGTCGGACATCCCGGCGCCGCTCTCCGGCGAGATCATCGAAGTCAACGCAGCGGCGGCCGAAGCGCCCGAGAAGCTTAACCAGGCGCCCTACGCGTCGTGGCTGTTCCGCGTCAGGATAGGCTATGCGTCCGAGATCGGGGCGCTGCTCGACGCGGCGGCGTATCAGAATCTGGTGAACGGCAAGGTGTGAGCGAGTGGGGGGGTATGGAAAATCCGCACAAGGGCAAGACGGGTCTAAAGCGGGTCTGGAACGCGCTGTTCTATTCACTCGACGGGCTGGCCGCGGCGTTCCGGCACGAGGACGCCTTCCGGCAGGAAGTGTTCCTCGCGGCGATACTGGTTCCCGCCGTTTTTTTCCTGCCGGCGGGCGGCACCGGCAAGGCGCTGATGATCGGCGCCGTGCTGCTGGTGCTGATCGTCGAGCTGCTCAACTCGGCGGTCGAGGCTGCGGTCGACCGCATTTCGCTGGAACATCACCCGCTCGCCAAGCGCGCCAAGGACATCGGCAGCGCCGCGGTGTTCATTGCGCTCGTCAACGTGCCGGTCGTCTGGCTGCTCGTACTGCTCGGCTAGCCGAGCAGCGTAAGGCGTGAGGGGTGAGGAGTGAGGCGGAGAGCGGCTCGTGACCGCTTGCCTTGCGGCTTGTTCCCCTAACGCCTCACGCCTGACGCCTCACTTTTTCAAGGAATCGCGGATCTCCCGCAGCAAGGCGATTTCTTCCGGCGTGGGGGCCGGCTTCTTTTCCTCCTGCTGCTTGAGGCGGTTGATGGCGCGGATCAGCAGGAACACCGCGAACGCGACGATCGTGAACGAGATCACGGTGTTGATAAACGCCCCGTAGTTGAAGGTGACTGCCCCAGCTTTCTGCGCCGCATCCACCGAGAGGTACGGGCCGGCGGCCGCGCCCTCCCGCAGCACAACGAAGAGGTTGGAGAAATCCACCTTGCCGAGCAAGAGCCCGATCGGCGGCATGATCACGTCCTTCACCAGCGAGTCCACGATCTTGCCGAAAGCGGCGCCGATGATGATACCGACCGCCATGTCCACTACGTTGCCGCGTATCGCGAATTCCCTGAATTCCTTGAGCATGTCCACACTCCTTCTGGTTTCAGAATTCGTCACCGAGGTATCCGGCATTGCTCCTCCGGTCCGGCTAATTGTATCCGTTCGCGCGCGCTGCTGTCGCGCCGGACCGCGCGCGAGCGGATGCTATAATTTCGCAACATTTTCCCGCTGCACTCCCGGTTTTTTTCATGCGGACGCTCATCTGCGGTTCCATCGCTTACGACACCATCATGGTGTTCCGCGATCGCTTCAAGAATCACATTCTGCCCGAGCAGCTGCACATCCTGAACGTCGCGTTCCTGGTGCCGGACCTGCGCCGCGAATTCGGCGGCTGCGCCGGCAATATCGGCTACAACCTGGGCCTGCTGGGCGGTGAGCCGCTGATCATGGCCACCGTCGGCGACGATTACCTGCCGTACGACGAGCGGCTGAAGAAGCTCAAGCTGTCGCAGCAGCACGTGCGCCGGATATCCGGCACCTTCACCGCGCAGGCCTTCATCACCACCGATCTCGACGACAACCAGATCACGGCGTTCCATCCCGGAGCGATGAATCACTCGCATGATAACCACGTCGGGGACGCGAGCGGCGTCAAGCTCGGCATCGTCGCGCCCGACGGCCGCGACGGCATGCTGCAGCATGCGCGCGAGTTCCACGCCGCCGGCATCCCTTTCGTCTTCGATCCCGGCCAGGGACTGCCGATGTTCGGCGGCGCGGAGCTCACTGAATTCGTGAAGATGGCGAACTACGTCACCGTCAACGACTACGAGGGGCAGATGCTGCAGGAGCGCACCGGCAGCAAGCTCGAGGAGCTGGCGAAACTTGTGAAGGCCATCGTGGTCACACTGGGGGCGCGGGGCTCGGTGGTTTATACCGGTGGTCAACAGATCGAGATACCGTGCGTTAGGCCACAGGAGGTCGTGGATCCGACCGGTTGCGGCGATGCCTACCGGGCGGGCCTCCTGTATGGCCTGGCGGCCGGGCTCGACTGGCCATTGACGGGCAGGCTGGCCTCGCTGCTCGGCGCGCTCAAGATCGCGAAACGCGGCGGGCAGAACCACCATTTCACGCGCGACGATGTCGCGCAGCGCTTCAAGCAGGAGTTCGGAACCCGTATCTGGTAGCTAAGAGCGCCTGACATAATGAAACACGCGCGCGTTTCATTATGTCAGGCGCTCTAAGTAGACGTTATGACACGAATAGCTGCAGCAACCATCGGTTTGACTGTGATCGCCCTGCTAGGCGCCTGCGCCACCGGCGTGGGCGGAGACGATTATTCGCGGGACCAGACGCGGCGCGAGCAGACCGTGCGCCTGGGCGTGGTGGACAGCGTGCGCGAGGTGAATATCGAGGGCACGCGCAGCGGCATTGGCGCCGCGGCGGGCGGAGTGGTCGGCGGCGTCGCGGGCAGCACGGTCGGCCAGGGCCGCGGCTCCACTGTCGGCGCGGTACTGGGCAGCGTGGCTGGCGGCGTGGCCGGGCAGGCCGCGGAGCAGGGGGCGACGCTCCAGACCGGACTTGAGATCACGATCAAGCTCGACAGCGGCAGGCTGGTCGCCGTGACCCAAGCGGCGCACGACACCTTCAAGCCCGGCGACCGTGTGCGCGTACTTTCCGACGGTGTTGTTACCCGCGTGACCCATTAGGAATTTGTCGGCTCTAAAGCCGGCAAATTCCTGGCGCGAGGCTATTCTCCGCTCGCAGTACCCTGCAGTTCCGGGCAGTCGCACTGGAACAGCCGGCGATCCTCCAGCCGCAGCGCGCTGAGTTCGCGGCCCCACACGCAGCCGGTGTCGAGGCACGTCACGTCGTCGCGCTGCAGCAGGCCGAGCGCGGCCCAGTGGCCGAAAATGATCCGGGCATCGCAGCTCGCGCGGCCGGGAACGTCGTACCAGGGAACGTAGCCGCGCGGCAGATCGGCAAGGCCGGTCTTGTGCTTGTATTCGAGCGCCCCATCGGCGCCGACGATCCGCATGCGCGTCATGGCGTTGATGATGACGCGCAGGCGGTCGTGGCCCGCAAGATCGTCGTGCCAGGCGTATGGCTCGTTGCCGTACAGGTGACCCAGGAACTCCCGGTAGCGTGGCCCGGCGAGCGCCTGCTCGGCCTCCCGTGCCAGCGCATGTGCTTGCGCCAGGCTCCACTGCGGCAACAGTCCCGCGTGCACCATGGTCCAGCCGTTTTCCGTGTGCAGCAGCTTCTGCCGCCGCAGCCAGGCCAGCAATTCGTCGCGGTCGGGCGCGGCGAGGATGGCATCGAAGGTATCGCCGGCGTGCGGCTTCTTGACGCCTTCCGCGACCACCAGCAGCGCGAGGTCGTGGTTGCCGAGGATGGTGACGGCTCGTTCCCCGAGCCCTTTCACGAAGCGCAGCGTCTCCAGCGACTGCGGCCCGCGGTTCACCAGGTCGCCGACGAACCACAACAGGTCGCGCCGCTCGTCGTATGCCGCCCGCTCGAGCAGGCGCATCAGCTGGCCGTAGCAGCCCTGGACGTCGCCTATCGCAATGGTTGCCATTTGGAAGTGCGTGATTCGTGATTCGGGCCCAATCAAAAAAGGCGCAGCAATCGCTGCGCCCTTACTTATCACCCATGCTCTTCGGTGTGTATTTCAGACATGATGCGCGCTCCTTGAAGCGCGCATTATAGCGAAACTAAATAGTGGATAAAACATTGATTCCGGAGAGATAGTACGGTTATCCCCGTGCTAGAATTCGCTCCGCACGCGCTCGTAGCTCAGAGGATAGAGTATTGGCCTCCGAAGCCAAGGGTCGTGGGTTCGAATCCCGCCGAGCGCGCCATCAATTCCCATGCCGAACCACAAACCGTACGACGCGCTGATCGTCGGAGGCGGCCACAACGGGTTGACCTGCGCCTGTTATCTCGCCGGCGCGGGGTACCGCGTAAGAGTGCTCGAGCGCCGCAACGTGGTCGGCGGCGCGGCGGTTACCGAAGAGTTCTATCCAGGTTTCCGCAATTCCGCCGCCGCCTACACGGTGAGCCTGCTGCATCCCAAGGTGATCGGCGACCTGAAGCTGGCCGAGCACGGATTGAGGATCATCGAGCGGCCACTCGCCAATTTCCTGCCGCTCTCCGGCAATGCCTATCTCAAGGTCGGCAACACCCTCGGCCAGACCCAAAACGAAGTGGGCCGCTTTTCGAGGCGCGACGCCGAGCGGTTGCCCGATTACTACGCGATGCTGGAGCGCGCCGGCGACGTGCTGCGCGATCTCCTGCTCGAGACCCCGCCTAACGTCGGCGGCGGCGTACGCGACGCGTTCGCCGCGTTGCGCTTCGGCAACCGCATGCGCAAGGCCGGCATGGCCGTGCGCCGCGATTTTCTCGATCTCATGACCAAGAGCGCCGGCGATGTCCTCGACGGCTGGTTCGAGTCCGACGCGATCAAGGCGGCCTTCGGCTTCGACGCGGTGGTCGGCCACTACGCGAGCCCGTACGCGCCGGGCAGCGCCTACGTGCTGCTGCACCACGTGATCGGGGAGGTGAACGGCAAGCGCGGCGCCTGGGGCCACGCGATCGGTGGCATGGGCGCGATCACGCAGGCGATGGCGAAGGAGGCGGAGCGGCGCGGCGTCGAGATCACCACCGGCTGTGAAGTATTCAAAGTGTGCATCGACGATCGCGGGGCGCAGGGCGTGCAACTGGCCGACGGCAGCATGGTGGATGCGCGCTGCGTAGTAGCGAACGTCAACCCCAGGCTGCTGTTCCTCCAGCTCGTGGACGAGCACGTGCTCGACCCGGATTTCGTGCGGCGCGTGCGCGGCTACCAGTGCGGCTCCGCGACCTTCCGCATGAACGTCGCGTTGTCGGAGCTGCCCGACTTCGAATGCCTGCCCGGCGGGCACCTGCAGGCGCACCACCAGTCGGGCATCATCATCGGGCCCTCGCTCGGTTACCTGGAGCAAGCCTACTTCGACGCGCGCAGCTACGGCTGCTCGCGCGCGCCGATCGTGGAAATGCTGATCCCGTCCACCGTGGATCCCACGCTCGCGCCGCCGGGCAAGCACGTGGCGAGCCTGTTCTGCCAGCATTTCGCCTACGACCTGCCCAACGGCCTCGACTGGGACCAGATCAGGGAGTCGGCTGCCGACCACGTGGTGGATACCGTCACCCGCTACGCCCCCAACTTCAAGGGCGCGGTGCTCGGACGCAAGGTGCTGTCGCCGCTCGACCTCGAGCGCGAGTTCGGGCTGACCGGCGGTGATATTTTCCACGGCGCGTTGACGCTCGACCAGTTGTGGAGCGCGCGCCCGGTACTGGGGCACGCCGACTATCGCTCGCCGATACCGGGACTTTATATGTGCGGCGCCGGCACGCACCCCGGCGGCGGCGTGTCGGGAATTCCCGGGCACAACGCGGCGCGGGAAATCCTGCGCGACCTGAGGAAACGCGGTAGCAAGCGATGAGGAAACGCGAGCGTTTGTCGCAAGCGTTATTCGCTCTGGTGTTGGCTTTCGTGGTCGCGAGCTGTGGGCAGGGAGTACCGCGTCTCGCGCCGCTCGGTCCATACGACGTCATCGTTGCTTTCGGCGACAGCCTGACCTACGGCACCGGCGCGAATGAGGACGAAAGCTATCCCTCCGTGCTGGCGCAGCTGATCGGGCGTAAGGTGGTGCGCTCCGGCGTGCCGGGCGAGATGACAGGCGGAGGACTCGCCCGCCTCGAGAGCGTGATCGACCAGCACCGGCCGGCCCTGGTGATTGTCTGCCTCGGCGGCAACGACATGCTGCGCAAGTCGAGCGACGCCGAGATCGTGAGGAATTTGCGCGCCATCATCAAGTCCCTCAGGGAACGCGGCATAGCGGTCGTGCTGGTGGGAGTGCCGCGTCCCGCTCTCCTCACCAGCGCCGCGGCGTTCTACGGCGAGCTGGCGAAGGAGTACCGCATTCCCTACGAAGGCAAGGTCCTGACCGACGTCATGCACCAGCTCGACCTGAAGGCCGATCTCATCCATCCTAACGCCAGGGGCTACCGCAGGATGGCGGAGGCGATCGCGGAATTGCTGAAGAAGGCGGGCGCGGTATGAGAGGGCGAGCAGTGCCGGCGGACAGGATGAATTCCGCGAGAGCGGGAGAGCGTGAGGGCGGGAGCGCGAAATTCACCTTCCCATCTCCCGATCTCGCGATCTCACGAACTCCCGGATGGTGAGCCCTGCTCATCACCGGCGATTGACGCCGGTCCAACTCACACTGCTGATGTGCGTGGCGGAGACGCTGTGCATGACCGGTTTCGCTACCTACACTACGCTGCTGCCGTCGTTGCAGCGGGAGTGGGGGCTCTCCAACTCCGAAGCGGGGCTGATCAGCGGTATTTATTACGCCGGCTATGTCGCGGCGACCCCCATCCTCACCAGCCTGACCGACCGCGTGGACGCGCGCCGGGTTTATGCTTTCGCCTGCGCGCTGTCGATCGCCGGCGCGGCGGGCTTCATGCTGTTCGCGCAGGGGCTGTGGAGCGCGCTGTTCTTCCAGTTCCTGATCGGCGCCGGGCTCGGCGGCAGCTACATGCCGGGGCTCAAGATGCTGGCCGACCAGCTTGAGGGGACGGGGCAGTCGCGCGCAGTCGGCTTCTACACCGCGAGCTTCGGCATCGGCTCGTCCATTTCCATCCTGATCTGCGGCTGGATCGGCGCAGCATATGGCTGGCAAGCCGCCTTTACCTACGGCGCGGCCGGTCCGTTGCTGGCGGCGCTGCTGGTGTACCTCGTCATGCCGCGCGGCCGCACGCGCGCGGCGAGCCAGCCGGCGCCGGCGTTGCTCGATTTCCGGCCGGCGCTGAAGAACCGCAGGACGCTGCCGTACATCATCGGCTACACGGCGCACAACTACGAGCTGTTCGGCCAGCGCTCGTGGATGGTGGCGTTTCTCGTCTTTACCGCGTCGCTGCAGCCGGCCGACGCGCCGATGCTGATCGGCGCGGCGACGCTCGCGGCGACGATCAACCTGATCGGGCCGGTAATGAGCGTCTCCGGCAACGAGCTCGCCATCCGCTTCGGCCGCACCCGTGTGATCTTCACCTTCATGACCGCCTCCGGCCTCGTCGCCTGCGTGCTGGGCTACACCGCGGCGCTGCCGTGGCTGCTGGTGTTTTTCATCATGTGCCTGCACTACGGCCTGATGCTGGGCGATTCCGCAGCGCTCACTTCCGGCGCCATCGCTGCCGCGCCGCCCGACACGCGCGGCGCGACGATGGCGGTCTACTCCTCCGTGGGGTTCAGCGCGGCCTGCCTGGCGCCACTGATCTTCGGCATGGTGCTCGACGTCGCGGGCGGCAACCGCAGCCTGCTGGCGTGGGGCCTGGCGTTCGCCAGCATCGGCATTTTCGGCGTGCTTGCGCCGGTGGCGCGCTGGGTGTACCTGCGCCGCGCAACCCCGGAAAATTAGCCGCCAAGACGCCAAGGCGCCAAGAAAATCAAGAACGATAATTAAACCGCCAAGCACGCCAAGGCCGCCCAAGAAAATAACAAGCAATCAGCCACAGAGAGCACAGAGAACACAGAGTAAAACCAAGAGGACGAATCACGAATCACGCCTTATGGACTTGGCCGAAGGCATCAGAAAGAAGGGCTTCCGCGGCTGGTACGAGCGGCAGCTGATCGAAGCCCACCTGTTTCTGATCAGCGGTTTTCTATGCCTGATCACGGTGATTGCCAGCCTCGAAGGGTTCAGCCTGCGCACGCCGGCGTGGGAAACGCTGTTGCGGCTGATCGCGATGCTGGGGGGCAGCGCCGTTTGCCTGTGGGCGCTCAAGCGCTACCTGGTGATGCTCGAATTCGCGGAATACGCGGCCGAGCGTTCCGTGTGCAAAAAATGCGCCGCCTATGGCGGGCTTGATCTGGGCGGCGCAATGATGAGCCGAGCGCCGACGCAGGACGAGGACGGGGAAGCGATCGCGGCGCCGGTAAGCGTGCGTTGCCGCAAGTGCGGCCACCAATGGACTATCGGATAACCGGCGCCGGCGCGGGCGCGTAACAGCAACCCGGCGCAAGCCTGCGCCGGGTTGCTCCGGTGATACGCGGATCAGCCGCCGCGCTTGTAGAGGATCTTCTTGGTGCCGCCGTCGCAGGTGCCGACGACACTGCCTTCCTTCTTGTCTTCGGCCGCAACGATTTCCAGGGTGAAGTCCTTCACCCCGTTGGCCTTGATCTTGGCCTCAATCTCGGTCTTGAGCTCCTCACAAGCTTTCCGCTGCGCCATGGCGGGCGCAGCAACCAGCAGCAATGCAACTACCGCGATCAGAGCTTTCATATCTATACCCCTTTGCTGTTGAACAACGTTTACCGAATTCCGGGTGCAACGGATTGCCGCATCGCCGGATATCATGACACTGTGTTTGCCCGGACTCAACGGTAGTATTACCAGTTCTGGCAGCGGGGCGCGGGGGCGGCCCGGGCATGACGCCGTCGTGCGGACGCCCAGAAATGATGCGAGGGGGGGCGAACGCCCTCACCGTGGGCCGGTATAAAACTGCGGCCAGCGCTCGAGCACGGCAGGGGCGTCTTCCTTGTAGGTGTGACAGGAATTGATCTGGAACGGCTTCTTCGTCTGCGGTTTACCGGCGTTGCGCGTCTGGCGCGCGCGGTTCGTGGCCTGGAACGCAGTGGTGCCGAGGGGGCCCAACAGTTCCACCAGGTGGGTGCAGCCCTTCACGCCGCCGACGCGCTCAGCGATGCTCTTTCTCCAGCCGCGGCCGATGGTGAGGCCCGCCAGCGCCTTGAAGTTGGGCGCGATGTCGCCGCACACCGGGTACGGACCCTCGTCGGTCTTCGCCTCGACGTCGTGGATCCTCAGGTCGAGGTCGATGGTAAGGCGTATCCACATGTCGTGCACCGGCTCGCCGGGCTCGCGCTCGCGCCCGCCATGGTGCCGCGTGTGCTTCACGGACTTGGTGTCCCTCAAGCGCGCTTCGATGTCCCACAGGCAGTCCTCGCGTTCGTAACCCGTGCATTCGATGATGCGGGTGTGGATCAGCTTGCGCGGGGCGGGGGCAGTCAATGGCATTTTCAGCTCCGTATGCGTGATTGCTGAATGGGGCAGGAGTTGACAGTTGGCAGCCGCCAGTTGGCAGTAACTGCAAACTGCCCACTGCAAACTGCAAACTTTTCTTTCATCAGGCGGCTTTGCGCTTGGCCGCGAGCGCGCGGGCGGCCTTCGAGTGGGTCGGGCGACCGAGCACGCCGCAGATGTACTCGCCGGCGGCCATGAGCTTGTCGATGTCAATCCCGGTCTCGACGCCGAGGCCGTCGAGGAGGTAGAGCACGTCCTCGGTGGCGACGTTGCCGGTTGCGCCCTTCGCGTACGGGCAGCCGCCAAGCCCCGCGACCGAGGAGTCGATAGTGGCGACCCCGCACTCGAGGGCGGCGTAGACGTTGGTGACCGCCTGCCCGTAGGTGTCGTGAAAGTGTCCCGCGAGCCGCTCCGCGGAGATGTGCTTCATCACCGCTTCGATCACCGCGCGGGTCTTGCCAGCAGTGCCGGTGCCGATGGTGTCGGCGATGGTGATCTCGTAGCAGCCCATCGCATCGAGTTCGCGCGCGACACGCACTACGGCTTCCGGCTTGACCTCCCCTTCGTAGGGACAGGCGAGGCACACCGAGATATCGCCGCGCACCTTGAGCCCCTGCGCCAGCGCTTCCTTGCAGACTTCCGCGAAGCGTGCCAGGCCCTCCGCGATCGAGCAGTTCGTGTTCTTGCGCGAAAACGTCTCGGTGGCGGCGCCGAATACCACGACTTCCTTTGCGCCGGCGGCGAGCGCGCCGTCCAGCCCCTTCCGGTTCGGCACCAGCACCGGGTAGGACACGCCGGGCTTGCGGCGGATCGCCGCCATCACCTGCGCGTTGTCCGCCATTTGCGGCACCCATTTGGGGGAGACAAAGGCGGTCGCTTCGATCACCTTCAACCCGGCGTCCTGCAGCCGGTGGATCAACTCGACCTTGACCTCGGTCGAAACCGGCACGGCCTCGTTCTGCAGCCCGTCTCGCGGGCCGACCTCGACTAGCTTTACCTTCCGGGGCAGTGTCATGTGAAAAGCCGATTTAGATTAGCCGCCAAGACGCCAAGAAGAACTTGAACAATAATTCTTTCCGCTCCGTGTTCTCTGTAATCTCTGTGGCTGATCGTTTCTGACTTTATCTGCGTTTACATTTTGATTTTCTTGGCGGCCTTGGCGTCTTGGCGGCTATCTTTAGACCTCTTAGCGCCGCGCTCCGAGGCGGGGGTGGACCAGGCGGTCTTGCGCTTCTCGAGGAAAGCGGACAGCCCTTCCTGCGCTTCCGCGGTCGTGCGGATCTCGGCGATGCGCTCCGAGACCGTCTCCATAAGCGCGTTGTCGATGCGGGCGCCGGCGACTTCCGGGATCAGCTTTTTCACCGCGGCCATCGCGGCCGGTCCGCTCGAGTAGAGGTGCGCCAGCATGCGGCCGACGAGGGCGTTCAGGTCCGGTTCCTCGCAGATGTCGTGCACGAGCCCGATGCGGTAGGCCTCGGCCGAATCGAATTCCTCGCCCGACAGCATGTAGCGGTGCGAGTGGCGCGGCCCGATCGCCCCGATCACGTACGGGCTGATCATCGCCGGGACGATGCCGAGCTTTACTTCCGAGAGGCGAAACGTCGCGCCGCGCTCGGCGATCGCTATGTCGCAGGCCGAAACGAGGCCCACGCCGCCACCGCGCGCCGCACCGCGCACGCAGGCGATGGTCGGTTTCCCCAGCCCGTGGAGCGTCAGCAGCATCATCGCCGTGGCGCGGGCGTTGCCGAGATTCTGCGCGCGCGAGAACTTCGCGCTCTTTTTCATGTATTCGATGTCGGCGCCGGCGCAGAAATTGCGGCCGGCCCCGGTGATCACGACCGCGCGCACCTTGTCGTTCGACTCGAGTTTTTTCAACGTCGCCGTGAGCAGCGCCACCATTTCCGGGTCGAAGGCGTTGTGCACTTCGGGTCGGTTGAGTACCACGGTGGCATTGCCGTCGGCATCGATCTGCGACAGGACCTTGTTGCTCATCGGGTTTCCAAAAAGGTTCTATGTGGGCATAGGCGCACATTATAGCTGCGGAAGAAAAGTTTGCAGTTACTGCCAACTGACGGCTGCCAACTGCCAACTTCTCCTGTCACATCCTGAAGACCCCGAAGGTGGTCTTCAGGATGGGGGCGTTGAGGCTCGTGGTGAGGCCGAGCGCCAGCATTTGCCGCGTCTCCTTCGGGTCGATGATGCCGTCGTCCCACAGCCGCGCCGTCGCGTAGTAGGCGCTCGACTGGCGCGCGTATTGCCCGATGATCGGCGCCTTGAATGCTTCCTCTTCTTTTTTGCTCCATTCCTTGCCGGCCTGTTCCAGCGCCTCGCGCTTGACCTGCGCCAGCACGTTTGCGGCCTGCTCGCCGCCCATCACGGAGATGCGGGCGTTGGGCCAGGTCCACAGGAAGCGGGGGGAATAGGCGCGGCCGCACATGCCGTAGTTGCCGGCGCCGAAGCTGCCGCCGATGATGACCGTAAGCTTCGGCACGCGGGCGCACGCGACCGCGCTCACCAGCTTGGCGCCGTCCTTGGCGATCCCGCCGTGCTCGGCTAGTTTCCCCACCATGAAACCCGTGATGTTCTGCAGGAACACGAGCGGGATGCCACGCTGGCAGCAGAGCTCTACGAAGTGCGCGCCCTTCAGCGCCGACTCCGAGAACAGGATGCCATTGTTCGCTAGGATGCCGACCAGACGGCCCTGGATTTGCGCGAAGCCGGTGACCAGCGTCGCCCCATAGCGCGCCTTGAATTCGTCGAGCTCGCTGGCATCTACCAGGCGCGCAATGATCTCGCGCACGTCGAACGGCGTGCGCGAACTGGCGGGAATCACGCCGTAGAGCTCTTCGGGGTCGTAGAGCGGCGCGTGCAGCGCTTGCGGCGCGGCCGGGGCGCCCGCACCGCTATTCAGGTTGGCGACCGCGCGGCGCGCCAACTCCAGCGCGTGACGGTCGTCGTCGGCCTGGTGGTCGGCGACGCCCGAGATGCGGGTGTGCACGTCGGCGCCGCCCAACTCTTCCGCCGTCACCACCTCGCCGGTGGCGGCTTTCACCAGCGGCGGGCCGGCAAGAAAGATGGTGCCCTGGTTCTTGACGATGATGGTCTCGTCCGACATCGCCGGGACGTAGGCGCCGCCCGCGGTGCACGAGCCCATCACGACCGCGATCTGCGCGATGCCGGCGGCCGACAGGTTGGCCTGGTTGTAGAAGATACGGCCGAAATGATCGCGATCGGGGAACACCTCGTCCTGGCTCGGCAGGTGCGCGCCGCCGGAATCCACGAGGTAGAGGCAGGGCAGCCGGTTCTCCAGCGCGATCTCCTGCGCTCGCAGGTGCTTCTTCACCGTGAGTGGATAGTAGGTGCCGCCTTTTACCGTGGCATCGTTGGCGATGACAACGCACTGCCGGCCGCTCACCCTGCCGATGCCGGTGATGATGCCGGCGGCGGGGACGGGCTCGCTGTATACCTCCCACGCCGCCAGCGGCGAGAGTTCGAGAAATGGCGCGCCGGGATCGAGCAGCGCCGCGACGCGCTCTCTCGCGAGCAGCTTGCCGCGGCCTTGGTGCTTCTTCTTCGCGGTGTCGCCGCCGCCCTGCCGGGCCAGCGCGAGTTGGTCGTTCAATTCGTTGACCTGGGCTCGCATGGCCTCCGCCGCAGCCTTGAACTCCGTGGAGGAGGTCTTGAGCTTGGACTTGATGACATTCATGGCGCAGCGCTCGCGATGCGTCTTATTTCATTCTCGTACGCCTTGAGCGCTACGCCATCAAAGCACGCGAAGATGACCTTGTCCGGCAGCGCATTCTCCGAAATAAACGCCGCGCTCTCGCGCACCGCGATCCGCACCGCCTGCTCCAGGGGGTAGCCGTAGACACCGCAGCTGATCGCGGGGAAGGCGATGGTCCTGAGCCCGTGTCCAGCCGCGAGCTTCAGGCTCTCCCGATAGCAAGAGCCAAGCAGTTCCGGCTCGCCGCGCTTGCCGCCATTCCACACCGGTCCCACGGTATGTATGACGTGCCGTGCGGGAAGGCGATAGCCACGGGTGATCTTTACCTGCCCGGTCGAACAACCGTTGAGCGTGCGGCACTCATCCAGCAACTGCGGTCCGGCCGAGCGGTGGATGGCGCCATCCACGCCGCCGCCGCCCAGCAGCGTCGTGTTGGCGGCGTTGACGATGGCGTCCACCGCGAGCGTCACGATGTTGACCTGCCGCGCCTGTAATTTTTCGCGCATACGCCTACTCAAATGACTTGTTCCAAGTTCCAGGTTCCAAGTTCAAGGTTCGGGCTGCGCACTGGTTCTCGACCTGGAACGTGAAACCTGGAACCTGGAACGCTCTCTGATTCACCAGCCGCCCGTCTCGAGCCATTTATCAACCTGCTCGAGGCGGTCGGAGCCCCAGAACGGCTCGCCGTCGATGACGAAATAGGGCGAACCGAAAACGCCGCGCTCGATAGCGGCATCCACTTCCATCCGCAGGCGCTCCTTGACAGCGGGATCGTTGAGCGCATGCATGAGATCGGCTTTGTCCACGCCCAGCTTGGCCGCGACGTTGCCGGTCACTTCCGGGTTGGAGATGTCGCGGTCCTCCGCGAAGTAGGCGTGAAACAGCGCGAGCGCGAGCTTTCTCGCGGCGGCCGGGTCCCGGTCGTTGAGCCAGTAGAAGGCGCGGGCAGGCGCGATGGAGCCGATGGGAAACTTCGTCGGTAGTTTGAACGACACCTTGAACAGCCGCGCGCTGCGCTTCAGGTCGTGCGCAGTGTAGCTGCCTTTCAGCGGAATCATCGGCAGCGGCTGCCCGCCGGTGATCTTGAATACCGCGCCGAGCAGGATCGGCCGCCACGTCACGCTGCTGCCATGTTTTGCCGCAAGGTCGTCGATCTTCGCGCTGGCGAAGTAGCCGTAGGGCGAGGAGAAGTCGAAGTAGAAATCGATCGGGTTTGCCATACCATTTGCCTCAAAAAGTGAATCGTAAATCGTGATTCGTGAATCGAAACTCGCAGCGTTGCGGTTGCGGCCAATCTTGGGTCTCGAGCCAACAGTTACGCTTCACCATGTCACGCCTTACCATGTCACGCACGATCGCGTCACGCATCATCACGTCACGCTTCATCAGCTGATGCGCTCGAGCGCGATCGCGGTCGCTTCGCCGCCGCCGATGCAGAGCGCGGCGATGCCGCGCCTGAGACCGTGCCTCTCCAGCGCGGCGAGCAGCGTCACCATGATGCGCGCGCCGGAGGCGCCGAGCGGGTGTCCCAGCGCGCAGGCGCCGCCGTGCACGTTGACCTTGTCGTGCGGCAGCTCCAGGTCGTGCATTGCGGCCATCGCCACCACCGCGAACGCCTCGTTGATCTCGAACAAATCCGTCGATTTCGCATCCCATCCGGTGTTCTCGAACAGTTTGCGGACCGCGCCCACCGGGGCCGTGGTGAACCACTGCGGTTCCTGCGAGTGCGTGCTGTAACCCACGATCTTCGCCAATGGCGCAACGCCGCGCTGCTTTGCCTCGGAGAGCCGCATCAGTACCATCGCCGCCGCGCCATCCGAGATCGAGCTCGAGTTGGCTGCGGTAACAGTACCATCCGTCCTGAACGCGGGCTTTAACTGCGGAATCTTATCGAGGTTGGCCTTGAGCGGCTGCTCGTCGGTCCTCACCAGGGCGCCGGTTTTTCCGCCCAGCGCCACGGGCACGATCTCCCGCTCGAAGCCGCCGTCCTGGATCGCTTGCTGCGCGCGCTTGAGGGAGGTGATGGCGTAACGGTCCTGGGCCTCTCGTGAGAAGCGGTATTTGTCAGCGCAATCCTCGGCGAACGTGCCCATCAGCCGGCCGCGGTCGTAGGCGTCCTCGAGCCCGTCGAGGAACATATGGTCCTTCACCTCGCCGTGCCCCAGGCGGAGGCCGCCCCGCGCTTTGGGCAGCAGGTAGGGGGCGTTCGACATGCTCTCCATGCCGCCCGCGACCATGACTTCGTTGACTCCGAGGGAAAGCATGTCGTGGGCCAGCATCGCCGCCTTCATGCCCGAGCCGCACACCTTGTTGATGGTCATGCAGCCGGTGGCGGGTGGCAGGCCCGCACCGAGCGCGGCCTGGCGCGCCGGCGCCTGGCCCTGCCCGGCGGGCAGCACGTTGCCCATGATGACCTCCTGCACGTTCTGCGGACCGACCCCGGCGCGCTCGACCGCAGCGCG
>CAZCGD010000025.1:0-2619 GCA_964498105.1 uncultured Streptomycetaceae bacterium | reverse complement strand
TAGCCGCCACAGCAGCTTGCACAACTCGCGGCGGTTCTGCTCCAGGCCCGCGCGGCCCCGCTCGCCGTGGAAATAGTACTGGTACCACATCCGGTGCTCGTCCTCCGGCGGCTGCGGCCGGGCCGAGCCGGGGATGTCGTGGACGTTGTAGCCGTTGCCGGTCACCAGCCCGCGGGCGCGCTGCGGCCACAGGGCTGCGACGATGCACGCGGCGCGACCGCCCCAGTCGTAGCCGGCGAGCACGGCGTCGCGGAGAGAGAGGGCGTCCATCAGGGCGAGGAGATCGTGGGCGAGCGCCGCCTGCTGGCCCGAGCGCGGCGTGGCGGCCGAGAGGAAGCGCGTCGGGCCGTAGCCGCGCAGATACGGCGTGATGACGCGGCATCCCGCCGCCGCGAGCGGCGGCGTTACCTCGTCGTAGGCGCGCACGTCGTAGGGAAAGCCGTGCAGCAGCACCACCGGCACGCCGGCGGGAGGGCCGTGCTCCTCATAGGCGACGCTGAGCGCGCCGGCGTCGATCTGCTTCAGCATGGCGCTAGCTTACAGCTTTGGTAATGGGTAATGAGTTCCCCGCGCGGCGCGTCGGGCCCAGTCACGAGCCGCGATCCGCGAGTCACGAAATCCGGATCAATGCGTTGTGGTGGTCCGAACCGGCACTCGATGGTGGCGAGATACGGGTGACGCGCTATTTCCTCGCCACGAACTTCACGCCTTCGACGCCGTTGAAAGCGGCATCCTGCGTCCAGAAGGTGGCGTCATGGGTCTGCGCGGTGATGAGCATGATGCTGTCGGCCATTGGCAGGCGGCGCTCGATACTCGCCTTCGCGGCGGAGAGCGCGATCGCTGCCGTCAGATCGACGATCCGCCCCTGCTGCATTAGCGCTACCGCCTGCAGGGCCTGCCCATCGCCGCGCTGTTGCAGCACGTGCTTGAACACTTCGTAAAGGCTCAGTGTCGGGACCAGCAGCTCGCGCGTGGCCTCGATCGCCGGGGCAAAGAACGCGGCGTTGGGGCCGTCGGCGAAGTACTCCAGCCAGCCGGAGGAATCGACGACATTCACGCCCGGTCATCCTCGCGCGGCACGCCGGTATCGACGCCTTTGAGGAACCCCCGCATCCTCTTCATCGGCCGCTGGGGGATCAGCTCGATGCGATTCTCATACACGATGGCCTGTACCTTCTGCCCGGGGGCGAGTTTGAGCGACTCGCGGATATCCTTGGGAATGACGACCTGGAACTTGGGAGAAATGGTGACGGTATCCATGGCCTTCCTATCGATCAACAGATCGTATGACGATTATCGTATCGATCGGATGACGGGTCAAGCAAGCGGCGGGAAGCGTTCCATGAGAAGTAGATCAACTACATGATTGTTATAGATTTATACTGGGGTCTGTCCCTGAGCGGTTCCTGAGAGGTTTCAGCGACCTCCGGTTATGGGGTTCGAATTCGGCGGACTATAACGTATATCATTCACATTACAAGGGGACGCGACATGCGGACGAACACGCTCAAGCAGAAACTGCGGGACGGCAAGCCGGTCTTTGGGGTCATGCTCACCTTTCCGTCGCCGCCCGTCGTGGAAATACTGGGCTACCTCGGGTTCGACTGGGTCCTGCTCGACAACGAGCATGGTTCGATCACGGTGGACACCGCCGAGAACGTGATTCGCGCCGCCGAGCTGACCGGCGTCGCGCCCATCGTGCGGCCGGTGGCGAACCGGCCGGAGGTGATCGCGCCGTTTCTCGATCGCGGCGCGTGGGGCGTGCAGGTTCCACACGTCAATACCCGGGAGGAGGCCGAAGCCGCCGTCGCCGCCTGCAAGTACTTTCCCGACGGCGAGCGCGGGAGTTTCAGCCGCGGCCGGCCCGCGGAGTACGGGATGGGCGGAGTAACGACCCAGGAATATTTCGCGAAAGCGAACGAGAACACGCTGGTCTGCCTGATGCTCGAAGAGGTCAAGGCCATCTCCAACATCGCGGAGATTGCGCGCGTCAAGGGCGTGGATGTGCTCTTCATCGGTTCGGGCGACCTGTCCCAGTCGATGGGCTACCCGGGACAGCAGGCGCATCCCGAGGTGCTGGCGGTCATGGAAAAAGGCGTGAAGTTGATCCGCGCGGCGGGCGTTGCGGCCGGGGTGAGCTGTCCTGACTCGCTCATTCCGAAGTTCCTCGGCCTGGGTGTCCAGTACTTCCACAGCAACGTGGGAAATCTGCTGCAAAGCGCCGGGGAAGCGTATCTCAAGACCGTGCGGCAAGCCGCGGGGCAGGGCAAAGGTTCTTAGAACTGGTAACAAAATGAGTGGTCGCGGAGCAAACGAACCACCCCCACCCTAGCCCTCCCCCTGAGTGGGAGGGAATGTTTTCCCTGTAGGAGAAAAGAGTTCTCCTTCCCCCTCAGGGGGAAGGTTGGGATGGGGGTGGTTTCAGCAGTTATGTCATTTTGTTACGCGCTCTTAGGGGATTGTCCCCTAAGGTCCCGGGTCACGAGCCACGGAATTTTGACGGGGAGCCATATGCCAACACTCGAACACCACGGCGCGACGATCTACTACGAGGAATTCGGCAAGGGCTTCCCGATTCTCACGTTCGCGCCGGCGGGCGTGAGGTCCACCATTGCCGTC
>CAZCGD010000024.1:0-3134 GCA_964498105.1 uncultured Streptomycetaceae bacterium | reverse complement strand
CGCCTCGTCGTCCTCCGGCCCCTTGTCCTTCAGCAGCCGCCCGATCTTGTTGAGCTCGCCCATCTCCGCGCCGCCGTAGGCGATCGAGCCGATCATGTTGACGAACGCCGCCGACCAGCGGTAGTTACCGGGGAAGTACATGAAGTACGCGGGGTCTTTCTTTTCTGCCATGGTTCTCTCTTTGGTATGAATGCGTGAGTCGTGATTCGTGAATCGTGATTCGTGAAGCAATCACCAGTCACGCTTCATCATGTCACGCTTCACCACGTCACGCTTTACCATGTCACGCAGTACCATGTCACGCCTCATTCCGGCTGAATGCCGGCGGCTTTGGCCACTTTCGCCCATTTCTCGATCTCGGACTTAATGAACGCGGCGTATTCCGCCGGGCCGTCGCCCGATACCTCGTAGCCGATGGTTTCCATCTGCTTGCGGGTTTCGGGATTGGCGAGCGCCTTGGCGAGGATGCCGTGGATGCGATCGACGATCGGCCTGGGCGTGCTGGCAGGGGCAAGCACGCCGTTCCAGTTGTAGCTGGAGTAGTCCTTGACGCCCTGTTCCTGCGCTGTCGGAACCTCGGGCAGCAGCGGCGAGCGCGCGTACGCGGTCACGCCGAGCGCGCGCAGCTTGCCGGCGCGCACGTAGGGCGCCGCCTGGAAAATCTGGATCTGCGCGAAGTCCATGTTTCCCGCCAGCAGGTCCACCGTGTACAGCGCCGCCCCCTTGTACGGAACGTGGTTCATCTTGATCCCGGTCAACGTCGCGAGGTGCTCGATCGCCAGGTGCCCGACCGTGCCCACGCCCGGGGTGGCGAAGTTGATCCTGCCGGGGCTGGCCTTGGCCAGCGCGACGAAATCCTTGAGGTTCTTCACCGGCACGCTGGGATGCACGCACCAGGCGCTCGCGTTGCGGGCGATCAGCGTGATCGGCGCGAAATCCCGGACCGGATCGTACGCGAGCTGCTTCCGCAGGCTGGGCGCGATGGTGAGCGGCCCCGGGTTGCCGCCGAGCAGGGTGTAGCCATCGGGCGCGGCCTTCGCGGCAGCTTCGGTGCCGATGATGCCGGCCGCACCGGCGCGATTCTCCACCACTACCGGCTGGCCGAACGCGACGTTCAGCTGCTGCGCCGCCCAGCGCGAGTGCGTGTCGGTCGGCCCCCCGGGAGGGAACGGCACAATGAGGCGGATCGGTTTGACCGGATAGCTCTGGGCCGATACGCCCGGCGCCCAGGCCAGTGCAAAGACGGCGCATACAAGGCTGGCAGCGAGTTTCATGCTTGTTCCCCCCGGTGGAAAGTATAATTCGTCGCTACCCATTCAACCATCGTTTCATTCGAGGAGCGCCATGCCCGCCAGCAGCAAGAGCAAGACCGCGAAACCCGCCAAACCGTCCGCGCCGCAGTCCATTACCCGGAACTACCAGGACATCCTCTACGAAGTGAAGGACCAGGTGGCGTGGGTCACGATCAACCGCCCGCGCGTGCTGAACGCGTTCCGTGAGCAGACGCTCGACGAGATGATCGCCGCGTTAAAGTCGACCCGCGAGGATCCCACCATCGTCTGCGCGGTAGTGACCGGCACGGGCGACAAGTCGTTCTCCGCCGGCGGCGACTTCTTTGCGATGAAGCGCCTCAATTTCACCAATGCCTACATGTGGAACGACCGCATGCTGGGGCTCGCCATGACCATCCGGGGGCTGCCGATCCCGGTGATCGCGATGGTGAACGGCTGGTGCATGGGTGGCGGGCACGAGCTCGCGCTGTGGTGCGACCTGGTAATCGCCTCCGAAAATGCCGTGCTGGGGCAGACCGGAGCCAAGGTGGGCGCGTGCCCGACGGTTGGCGCAACCCAGTACATCCCGCGTCTCATCGGCGAACGGCTCGCGAGAGAGATGATTTTCTGCGCGCGGCGCTTCTCGGCGAAGGAAGCGGTGGAGGTCGGCCTCATCAACAAGTGCGTGCCGCAGAAAGACCTGCTCAAGGAAACGCTCAAGTGGTGCGAGACCATGAAAGGGCACAGCGCGCTCACCATCCGCATGACCAAGAAATCGCTCAACTTCGAGTCCGACAACCTCTACTCGTCGTGGCAGCACGGCATGGAGCTGCTGGCGCACGTGTGGGGCTCGGAGGAGGCGAAGGAGGGCATGAACGCGTTCCTCGCCGGCCGCGCGCCCAACTTCCAGAAGTTCCGGCTGCGCGCGAAGAAAGAGCTTGAGCAGTACGTCGACGGCTGCGCGCGCGACATGAACGCGCCGCCCGACATGCGCAGGAAGGCGAACAACTGAACCGCCAAGACGCCAAGAGAATCAAAAACAAGAATTGAACCGCCAAGAGCGCCAAGCACGCCACGAAATTCAACAACAATTAGAATCAAACCGCAAACGGGCAAGTGAGCGATATTGCGGCATGATACTTGGCGATTTCGCTGACTATTGGAAGTAGGGTCTCATGTTGGAGACAGGGAGAGCGCTATGTTTGGTTTTGGTAGATCGGCGCAAGAGAAGGCCGTCATCAATCTCTTTGCATTGCAGTTTGCGATCTTCGGGATATCGGAGAGCGAGGCAGTCGGGAACGCAACCAAACTGGTTGACGAGGTTTTGTCCGACATACGGCCTCGCGGTATTGACCCTTTTAAGGTGACCCAGGGAAATGAATTGTCGAAAACGCAGCAGTTTGTCGCGCCGCGTCTGGCTGTTGGCCTAACCATCGAAGACATCAAGGCGCATTGGAATAGACCGATGTTGGTGATCTTCTGCGAAATGAAGATGCGTGAGATGGTCAATTTCATTGTGGTTGATGTGGCGCGGAAGCAGGGAAAGGATCTCGTGGCCGCCGGTCTATACTACAAGAAGACGTTTCTGCGTTATGGTGACCCCACCCGCTGGGATCCATCAGAGAAGTTCAATGAAGGTCTTCGTGAGGTAGACGCGGATGTGTATCCAGAGTTTGCTACTCGCATAGACGCGTGGAGAAACCGAACCTCCGACGCAGAGGTGGAACTCCTCATCGCGAAACACGGAACTCTGAACGCAGTTGTTCGCCATCTTGTATCAACCAGCGCGCTGTGAGTTTGAGACAAAACTTTAGGTGGTACGGGCCATGAGCGACGTGCCAGAGTTTGCCTCCGTGCTGGCCC
>CAZCGD010000023.1:0-4589 GCA_964498105.1 uncultured Streptomycetaceae bacterium | reverse complement strand
TACCTCGAAACCACGGAGACAGACATGTCAGACCTCATGAAGCAATCGCCGTACGGCGTATTTCTCGATCATTGCAAGAAAGGCGAGCTTGCGTACCAGGTAACCGCCGACGACGGCAAGGCCTTCTTCTATCCGCGCGTGGTGGCGCCCGTCACCGGCAGCGAGAAGATCGAGTGGCGTGTGTCAAAGGGCCTCGGCACGGTGTACGCAACGACCGTGGTTTACACCAAGGACCAGCCGCCGCATAACGTGGCGCTGGTCGACGTTGACGAAGGCTTCCGCATGATGAGCCGCGTGGAGGACGTGGATCCGCTGGGGGTGAAGATCGGCATGCGGGTGAAGGTGAAGATGCACCCGGGCGACGAGAAGCAGCCGACCTACCCCGTGTTCACGCCGGCGGGAGGTGGCAAATGAGCGGGCTGAAAAGAGGCAGCGTCGCCGTCGTCGGCGCCGCGGAATCCGATCTCGGGCAGGTCGCCCCCCATACCAGCCCGGTCGACCTGATGGCGCAGGCCACCATGCGTGCCCTGGATGACTGCGGGCTGAAACTCTCCGACATCGACGGCGTGTTCTCGGCCGCCACGCAGGTGCGCACCGCCCCGATGACGCTCTCGGAGTACCTGCGCATCAAGCCCAACTACTTCGACGGCACGACCATCGGCGGCTCGTCCTTCATGACCCACGTCGCCCACGCCCAGGCGGCGATCGAACATGGGTTGTGCGAGGTGGCGCTGATCGCTTATGGCAGCACGCAGCGCTCGGTTTCGCGCGCGGCCGCCTCGCCCCGCGAGGCCAACCCTTACGAAAATCCCTACCGCCCGTTCATGCCGGCCTCGGCCTACGCCATGGCGGCCTCGCGCCACATGCACCAGTACGGCACCACGCGGGAGCAACTCGCGGAGGTCGCGGTGGCCGCCCGCAAATGGGCGCTGCTGAATCCGAAGGCATGGGAGAAGGAACCGCTCACCGTCGAGCAGGTGCTGAAGTCGCGCATGGTGAGCTACCCGTTCACGGTGCGCGACTGCTGCCTGGTGGTGGACGGCGGCGGCGCGATCATCCTCACCTCGGCAGCGCGCGCGAAGTCGCTCAAGAAGAAGCCGGCCTACGTGCTGGGTGTCGGCGAGTCGCTGTCGCATGCCAGCATCTCCAGCATGCCCGACCTCACGGTCAGCGCCGCGACCGTATCCGGACCCAAGGCGTACCAGATGGCGGGACTGAAGCCGTCCGACATCAACATGCTGTCACTCTACGACGCCTTCACCATCACGCCGCTGCTGTTCCTTGAAGACCTCGGGTTCTGTCCCAAGGGCGAAGGCGGACGCTTCGTCGCGAGCGGCGCCATCGCGCCGGGCGGCAAGCTCCCGGTGAACACCAGTGGCGGCGGGCTTTCCTACTGCCACCCCGGCATGTACGGCCTGCTGGTCATCATCGAAGCGGTGCGGCAGGTGCGTGGCGAGTGCGGCCAGCGGCAGGTGAAGAACTGCGAAGTCGCATTGGCGCATGGCAATGGCGGCGTGTTGTCGAGCCAGTGCACGGTGATCTTCGGGGGCGCCTCGACCGTGTGAGCGCCCGATGGCGATCGACTACGACAAGCTGATCCGCTGGGACATTCCCGAGGTCGAGCAGCATCTCACCTGGCGCGACACCATCCTCTACGCGCTGGGCGTGGGACTGGGCGCGGATCCCTGCGACGGCAACCAGCTGCGCTACGTGTACGAAAGCGGGCTGCAGGCGCTGCCCACCATGGCCATTATCCTTGGCTCCCCCGGGCCATGGCACGCGAACGCCGAGCTCGGCATCACGCGCAGCCACGTGGTCCACGGCGAGCAGGGCTTCCGCATCATGAGGCCGCTGCCGGTGGAGGGTGCTATCGTCGGCAAGACGCGCGTGACCGGCGTCGCGGACAAGGGCAAGGACAAGGGCGCGCTGATCATGACTGAGTGCACGGTGCGCGACAAGTCTGGCGGCGCTGTTGTCTGCACCCTGACCTCGACCACCTTTTGCCGCGCCGATGGGGGTTTCGGTGGGCCCGACGGACCGGTCAAGGCGCCGCATCCGATCCCCGCGACCGCGCCCCAGCAGGTATGCGATCTCCCCACCCTGCCCCAGGCAGCGCTGATTTACCGCCTTTCCGGAGACTACAACCCGTTGCACGCGGATCCTGCGTACGCCATCAAGGCGGGGTTCAAGATGCCCATTCTGCACGGGCGCTGCACGTTCAGCATTGCCGGGCACGCCCTGTTGAAGACGCTGTGCGGTTACGACGCCTCGCGCTTCATTGCAATGGAAGGACGCTTCTCTTCACCGGTCTACCCCGGAGAGACGATACGCACCGAGATGTGGCGCGACGGCAATGTCGTCTCGTTCCGCTCCACCGTGCCAGCGCGCGGGGTGACCGTGCTGAACAACGGACGCGCTGAAATACTTCCGTGAATCGTAAATCGTGAATCGTAAATCGTGTAACCGAGACGTGCGTCCTCCCGGAAACTGGCAGGTGTTCGCGTTCGTTTCGATTCACCATTCACCATTCACCATTCACGATTGACGATTCACGATCTCACCTCGAATCAGGAGAAAATTAAAATGACCGGCATGGTTGAAGGTAAGGTGGTGGTAGTGACGGGCGCGGGGCGCGGCATCGGCGCGGCGATTGCCAAGCTCATGGCGAAGGAAGGCGCGAAGGTCGTGGTGAACGACATCGGCGTGTCGCTGTCCGGCGAGGGCGGGGACAAGGCGCCCGCCAACGAGGTGGTCGCCGAGATCAAGAAAGCTGGCGGCGAGGCGGTGGCCAATGGCGACAGCGTTGCCGGCTTCGCAGCGGCTGGAAAAATCATCCAGTGCGCCCTGGACACGTTCGGGCGCATCGACTGCGTGGTCAACAACGCCGGGGTCCTGCGCGACGTGATCTTCCACAAGATGACCGAGGACGACTGGGACATCGTGATCAACGTCATGCTGAAGGGCGCCTTCAACACGTGCCGCCACGCCGCGGACCATTACCGCAAGCAGGAGTCCGGCAGCTTTGTGCACATGACGTCGACCTCCGGGCTGAACGGCGCCATGGGCCAGGTCAACTACGGCGCCGCCAAGATGGGCCTGACCGCGCTGTCGAAGAACATCGCGGTGGACATGCAGCGCTTCAACGTCCGTTCCAACTGCATCGCGCCGACCGCCTGGACGCGCATGACCGCCTCCATCCCGCCCAAGGACCCGGCGGCCGCGAAGCGCGTCGAGCAGCGCAAGCAAGTCTCCGCCGAGCACAATGCGCCGCTGGCGGTATTCCTGGCGAGCGACGCCGCGAAGGAGGTGACCGGCCAGGTATTCTCGACGCGCAAGAACGAGATTTTCCTGATGAGCCAGCCGCGGCCGCTGCGCGGCATCCACCGCGCCGAGGGCTGGACGCCGGCAACCTGCGCGGAGCACATGCTGCCGGCGATGAAGAGCTGGTTCTTCCCGCTGGACCGGACGGCTGACGTCTTTCCCTGGGATTCGATTTGATACGTCAAGTTCCAAATCTTGAAACACAAAGGACACCATCCCTCATCCCTTCCCCTTCTCCCGAGAGGAGAAGGGCAAGCTCGAGCCTCCCCTCTCAGCTTGGGAGAGGGGCGGGGGGCGAGACCGGGAATTCGCGGGCCATGGCCCGCGCCGGACGAGCGGCACCGGCCTGCGAGCCGGTGCGCGCCCTGCAAGGGAGGATGGACACAAAGGAATACGTCGGAAATGAACCTCATAAAGAAACCTTCGTGTCCTTTGTGTCCTTTGTGTCGAGGCTTTTGTGCGTGTCGAGGCTTTTACGAACGTTCGATTCGATAGAGACGGCGCGATTGACCGTGCTCGTTGTCGAATAGCGGGCGCGCCGTGACTCCAGCGGTAACCCGAAGCGTGGTGGAACGCGCCGATGTGTCGATCGAGGTACTCGCGCAAGGCAGCGGCCCGCTGGTGGTGATGATCCCGTCGCTTGGCCGCCCGGCCGGGGATTTCGACGACCTCGCGCGGCGGCTTGCCATGGCGGGCTACCGCGCGCTGCAGCCGCAGCCGCGCGGCATCGGCCGGAGCAAGGGCCCGATGAAGGACATCACGCTGCACGACTTCTCGCGCGACATGGCCGCCGTAATCGAAGCGAACGGCGGCGGCCCGGCGGTAGTGTGCGGCCACGCTTTCGGCAACTTCGTCGCGCGCACCACTGCCGCCGATTTTCCGGAACGCGTGAAAGCGGTGGTACTGCTCGCGGCAGCCCACTTGTGGCCGGTGCCGCCCGACGTCCGCGAGTCCATCAACAAGACGCATCATATGTCTCTACCGGAGGAGGAACGAGTACGCTGCATGAAGCATGCGTTCTTCGCGCCGGGCAACGATCCCCGCGTCTGGCTCGACGGCTGGGACGAGGAAGTGATGCTGATGGAGCGCGCGGCGACTGAAGCGACTCCCAAGCCGGAATGGTGGCACGCCGGACGGGCGCCGGTGCTCGACGTGCAACCCGCCAACGACGTCATGACGCCGCCGGAGAGCCGCAACCGTTACCGCGACGAATTCGGCGCGGACCGGGTTACGATGACAGTGATTCCCAACGCCGGCCACGCCCTGCT